>JAZGGS010000497.1:0-2576 GCA_036480595.1 Ignavibacteriaceae bacterium | reverse complement strand
TTAGCACAAGAATAAAGTTATCTACTGTTCGCGTGGATGGGAAATTATCGTAGCCCCAAACATCATCAAGCAGTTTTGATCTTTCAATAACCTCGCCTTCGCACTGTAAAAAATATTTTAGTACTTTGAACTCCATAGCGGAAAGCTCAAGCGATTCTTTATTTTTAGTTGCTTCCATAACTTTAAAATTAATATAGATACTGCCGAATGAACAGTCTTCAATATCCTGTTTAATTTCGGTTTCTCTTCTTAAAATCGCTTTTATTCTTGCTAACAACTCTCTTAAACTAAATGGTTTTGTCATATAATCATCAGCTCCTAATTCAAGACCTAACACTTTATCAAGTTCTTCTTTCAAAACCGTTACCATTATAATAGGTGTATTCACACCTTCACTTCGTAAGTCTCTGCAAACATCAATCCCATTTTTACCCGGTAGTTTTAAATCCAAAACGATTAGATCATATTTTTCATTCTTAGCCAGATGATACCCTTTTTCCCCATTACCAACATCCATAGTCTGATAGTTTTCAGCCTTTAGTGCATCAACAATACTTTTTGAGATTGCAGGATCATCCTCGACAATTAATATTTTTTTCATTTTTACACCTTTGAAAAACATTGATTTATAATCATAACTACTCCCTTTCCAGATTGTCAGTATCAACTATATAATAAGTAGGTATAGGTTCGCTAATATTTTTAAATTTGTTCACGCCGCTCATTTCAAAATTAAAACCTGTTTTTCCTTTTACAGCAAGGTAAACACTTTCTGACATATACACCCGTGCCGGTTCTGCATTTTTTTGAATTCGGGCTGCTATATTTAAAGTATCACCCTTAAGTTTTCCCTCAATCTCAATCAAATCACCCAGATGGATTCCAATCCTCAATTCAATTTTATTTTTCTCTTTTTTACCAATGTTATATTTTTTAAAACAGTTTTGAATTGCAGCACCGGATTTTACAGCTTTCACTGCGCTGTTGAAAGAAACCAGAAAAGCATCCCCAATAATCTCTATAATTTTCCCTCTGTACCTATGAATAGTTTCTTTCATAATTCGGTTATGATTTTGTAATAATAACAAAGCTGAATGTTCATCGCTGTGCATTTTTTTTGAGTAATCTTTAATATCAGTAAACATTACACATTTAAGATTTCTTTTGATTCTTTGATCTCCCAAGCTTTCTGCACCATCAAATGTCGACGCAGAGAGCCTTTCAGATCTTCTTAAGTTAGCCCGTATCCTTGCAAGCACTTCTCTTAGATTAAATGGTTTCTTGATATAGTCATCGGCACCAATCTCTAGTCCTACAACTTCATCAATTTGTTCAAGGCTTGCCGTAATAATTATAATCGGATTAATAAACTTCTCTTCTCTAAGTTTTCTGCAGACTTCGAATCCGTTTAGACTTGGGAGATTTACATCAAGCAATATCAAATCAGGGTGTTCATTCAATGCAATATTTAAACCTTCCAATCCATCCTGACTTGTAACTATTTCATAATTTTCTGCACTTAGATAGTCTTCCAGTCCAGTTAAGATTGCCGGGTCATCTTCTATTACTAGTAATTTATGTTTTGTTGCTACTTTCATTTGGAAATTGTAATGTAAACGAGCTTCCTTTTCCGATTGTACTTTCTACTACTATTTTTCCTCGATGAGCATCCAGAATGTCTTTGACTATTGCCAGACCAAGACCTGTGCCTTCTATTTTTACCATATTGGTGTCTTTTGTTCTATAAAATGGCTTAAAAATATCATCTAATTCGGTTTCAGAAATTCCATATCCTTTATCTTCTATTTTAATACATACATACCTATTCCTAGTAAATGTTGAAACAGTTACGGTTGAGTTCTTCTCAGAATATTTGATTGAATTTGATAACAGATTTATCATAGCTTCTTCAACTGCTCCCCCGTCTGCTTCGATTATATACTCTTCATTAGATATATTTTTAACCAAATCAATCTCTTTCATTTTAAATTGATATTTCATAATTTTTAATGCATTTCTCACAAGTTGATTGAATTCAATAAGCGTTTTTTTATAACTTTGAATTCCTTCTTCAATTTTAGTAAAACCAAGTATGTTATTAATTAATCTCTCTAGTTTATCACTTTCCCCATCAATTATCTTAAGATATTCCTGAGATTCATTTGATTGGTACTCGCCTTTTAATTGCAATAATTCACTCATATTTTTAATTCCTGTAAGTGGAGTCTTCAACTCATGCGTCACTGCGGAAGCGAATTTTGTTTTCATTTTATTTAATTCAGCCAGCCGTTCTGCTTCAAGCCGTTCGATAATTAATTCTTCCTGCAATCGAATTCTGTCTATGGTTAAAGCGGCTGTTGATGAAACGCTGTTAAGCAAATCTATATCTTCCTTAAAATATCTTGCATCAGATTTTTTCTTACCCAGAATTATAAAACCATGAACCAGCCCGGAAGGCGATTTAACAGGAAATGCAAGCGCCATACCCCAACGTTTAAATACACTTATGTCTGCTGATTCAGCTCCTGCATCTCTCTCCACCATATCATCCAAAGCTATTGGCATAGAAAGATCTG
>JAZGGS010000496.1:0-3608 GCA_036480595.1 Ignavibacteriaceae bacterium | reverse complement strand
TCATTAACAGAGAACAACAGTGTTTAGTAATATTAAAAAAGTTCACTTTGTAGGTATTGGCGGAATTGGCATGAGTGGTATTGCGGAAATACTTCTAAACCGGGGATTTGAAATTTCCGGTTCCGATGTTGCATTATCTGAAGTTACTAAACGGCTTAGTGATCTAGGTGTTAAGGTTTACGAGGGACACTCCGGGGAAAACCTGAAAGATACTGATGTGCTTGTTTATTCATCTGCTGTTACAACCGATAATCCTGAAGTGATGGCAGCTGTTGAAAAAAATATCCCGATAATAAAAAGAGCGGAAATGCTTGCCGAAACTATGCGGATGAAATATGGCATTGGCATTGCCGGAACTCATGGTAAAACAACTACAACTTCTATGGTTGGATTAGCTTTAACTGAGGGGGGCATCGATCCAACTATAATTGTGGGAGGTAAGCTTAGCGGGTTAGGTGGAACTAATGCAAGACTTGGTAATGGTGAGTTTATTGTTGTTGAAGCTGATGAGTTTGACAGGACTTTCTTAAAGCTTACACCAACAATTGCGGCTTTAACAACTTTGGAAAGCGAACATCTTGATACTTACAAAGACCTGGATGATTTAAAAACTGCCTTTATTGAATTTGCAAACAAAGTACCGTTTTATGGTTTTGTTGTTCTTTGTCTGGATGAGCCGGCTTTGCAGGATATTATTCCGCAAATTAATAAAACGATTTTTACATACGGTTTAACTTCGCAGGCAGATGTACAGGCTTCTGATATTGAGCAAGACGGTTTTAAAAGTGAATACACAGTTAACTATAGAGGTAAAAAACTGGGAAGAATTAAATTAAATATGCCCGGCGTTCATTACGTTCAGAACTCGCTTGTTGCCGTTACTATTGGAATGGAGCTGGGCATCGATTTCAAAATAATTAAAAAAGCGCTGGAAAAATTTTTGGGTGTTTACAGAAGATTTGAAACGAAGTATGATAAAGAAATACTTGTAATTGATGATTATGCTCATCATCCAACCGAAACAACCGCTACCTTAAATGGAATCAGAGCGGGTTGGAGCAGAAGACTCGTGGCTATTTTTCAGCCGCATCTTTATTCAAGAACGCTGGATTTTTACCAGGAGTTTGGCAGATCGTTCCTTAACTCCGATGTTTTTATTTGTACCAATGTTTATCCTGCAAGAGAAGAACCGATTGAAGGCGTTACAGGAAAGCTTATTGCAGATATCACAAAGAAATTCGGGCACAAGAATGTGCATTATGTTGAGGATAAAAATACTGTACCGGCTAAACTTATGGAATTGAAAGAAGACGGAGATATTATTGTTACGATGGGTGCCGGCGATATATGGAAGTACGGAGAAAAATTTGTTGAGATGTTAGAATCATAATAAAAGATGAAAGACACAATAAGTAAAATATTCGGTCTGGTAATATTTCTCTTTTTTATTGGAGGTATTATCTATCTGATCTTCTTTGGCGGACAAACAGATGAAAAAGATATCTATGAAGTGATTGAGGTAAACGGTAACTCGCTTCTTCCTACGGAAGATTATATACTCTTTACTGAACTTAATGACTCAACAAAATTTAATGACTTAGCTCTGCCTGATGTAAAAGCAAGGTTTGAAGAGCACCCTTACGTTGTTAAAGCAGATGTAAAATTTGATGGTATTAATAAAATACTAGTGAACATTAAAGAAAAAGAATTAAAAGCCGTAATACTAAGCGGGGATAACCCGGAACTTATTGCAGAAGATTATAAACAGGTTCCACTGCTTAAGAATACTTCTTTTTCTGAACTACCGGTTATCTCACATTTAAAAACAAATAGTGATGAAACAGGAACCGATAATCCTGAAAATAAAGAGTTGGTACAGGCATTTAAAATAATTGATGCGATTAAAATCACTAATGAAAATATCTACAAAAATTTAGATGAAATAAACCTGAGGTATGGAAGAGATATCATACTAACCTTTAGCGGTTTAGATTGTTCAGTGATATTCGGACGCGGGAATGAAGCAAAAAAAATTGTCTATTTGCATGCTTTATGGGAAAAAATGAATGAAGAAAATAACTTATTTAAAGAGAGTGAATACATTGATCTTCGTTATCGTAATAAAATATTTATCGGAAAGAAAATAAAAACAGAAACAACCGGATGAAACAAGAAATTATTGCAGGATTAGATCTCGGCACAACAAAAGTTTGTGCAGTTATAGCAGAAAAATCTGAGGGACTGGAACGTTTTGATGTTCTCGGTTTCGGTGTTGCACATTCAGAAGGATTACACAAAGGATTGGTTGCAAATATTGGAAAAACTGCAGAAGCAATTCAATTGGCAATGGCTATTGCCAGCAACCGTGCGGGATTAAATATTAATTATGTAAATGTTGGTGTTGCCGGCGAACATATTACAAGCATAAGGCACAGGAACTACGTAACAATAAGCAGTGAGGAAAAAGAAATTACAAAGGATGACCTCGATCGGCTTGAAGCTGATGTTAGGACGATACGAATTCCATCGGACAGGCAAATTCTTCACATCATCCCGGAAGAATTTTCTGTTGATCATCAACCGGGAATTGAAAATCCGATTGGCATGTCGGGCTCCAGGTTGGAAGCAAGTAACCATGTTGTGCTGGCATCAATACCGGCTATTCAGAATATAAAAAAATCTGTGGAAAGAGCCGGCTTAAGAGTTAAAGATTATATACTTCAACCAATTGCATCAAGTACTTCAGTGCTAGAAGAAAGTGAAAAAGATTTGGGAGTTGCACTTATTGATGTAGGCGGTGGTACAACGGATATAGCAGTATTTCATAAAAAGGCAATTAAGCATACCAAGGTAATTGGTATTGCCGGTAACCAGGTAACCAACGATATAAGAGAATCGCTTGGTGTTATAACCGAAGAAGCTGAAAATCTGAAGAAAGAATATGGTTATGCAACTGAATCTGCAATTATTAAAGATGATGAAATACTTATAAAAGGTATTGGTGCAAGAGGCAATACAAAAATCCCGATCAGTTTGTTAACACAAATAATTAGTCTGCGGATGAAAGAACTTTTTTCAATTGTAGATAACGAATTAAGAAGCGCCGGTTATAAAAATAAAATTAAAGCAGGCATTGTTTTAACCGGCGGTGGTTCTTTACTAAGTGGAACAACAGAATTGGCGGAAGAAGTTTTCGGTTTACCCACCAGGATTGGCCTGCCGCGAGATCTGGGTGAAGGTCTTTCAAATGAAATTGAAAGCCCGGAGTTTGCAACTGTTGCAGGACTTGTAAGAGGCATACCGGGTGAGAAATCCAGTGAGTTCCAATCGCTTTTAAAAAGAAAAAGAAATGCAAAAAATAAAGTAAAATTACTCGTTAAAAGGGTACAGGAATTTTTTGATGAATTATAATAAATCAAAACAAGGAGGAAACATGTCCAAATTTGCCACTCTTGATAGTGATCAACCGTTATCAGCAGTTCTTAAAGTTGTAGGAGTTGGCGGCGGCGGCTGTAATGCTATTGATAGTATGATATCCAGAGGGCTGGATGGAGTTGAATATGTTGCTGTTAACACCGATGCACAGGTGTTGGAAAGCAGCAAGGCAA
>JAZGGS010000495.1:0-2670 GCA_036480595.1 Ignavibacteriaceae bacterium | reverse complement strand
TTCCTTTGTTAAAGCCAATCCGTTAGTATTAATAATCGGCTTCATTCCTCTCTTCTTTACTTCCTTTACAATTTCTACTACATCCGGGTGAGTAAGCGGATCTCCTCCTGCAATCGATACTCCATCTGATTTTCTTAATTTTACAAACACATCAAGGTCTTCTCTAACCTGCTCTAACGATTTATGACCATCTTTTTCATTTAAACGGTAACATCCTTCGCAATAAAGGTTACACTTAGCTGTAGGTTCAAGCCACGATATAGAATTATCGGTAAGATTCCACGGCAACCTGTAATAATCGAGATGATTAAGCTCTATCATCTACCCTCCTAAAGTTAGTTGAAAGTTTAATTAAGCGAATCATTTTTAGTTCCACCTAGAAGTTAAAATTTAAACAGTAAATGTAGATTTTATTCTATTCTAAAGCAATATTATTTAACTGCAATAGATTGCTGAATAATAACTATTGTGAATGTTCAGGACCAGGTAATCTAAATTTCTTACGTTTTTCATATACTACCATAGAAGGGTCGGAAGATGAAATTCTGGTTGATGGAGTGATTTTTATTTATATTAAAATGATAAAAAATCATTCAGTAATACGCAGGAGATATTATGGAATTGAAAGTAATTGAAAAAAATGATGCTGCAATTATTGAGATAACCGGAAAACTTATAGGTGGTCCGTTTATGCAGGAGATGAGCGAAATACTTCATAAACTTTTGGACGAAGCAAAGAAGACTGTGATAGTTGATATGAGCGGAGTAAGTATGATGACGAGTAGCGGCATGGGAGTTCTTATAAGCGGATACACAACGATGAAAAATGGTGATGGCATTTTAAAGCTTGCAAATGTTTCGGATAAAGTTGCAGGTTTGCTTGCTATTACTAACCTGGATAAAGTATTTGAATATTATCCTAGTGTTGATGAAGCTCTTGCAAGTGATTAAGTAAGCTAAAGTCATTTGGAATATTTTCTAAAGGCAGTGATAGTGTCCATCATACGCTGCTTTTTTGTTATGATGAAGATAGTTATTGCATCCCTGTTTATTTTTATTTACATTGAATTTAAAATTGAACCGAAGGACACAAATGCAAATAATCTTTCACATATTAACTCTATTTGTCCTTCTTAACTTTTCTGCTAATTCCCAAAATAAAAAAGTAGTTGTAATTACAGCCGATTGTGCAATTCATCCTGCTTGCGCAGATTATATTCATACCGGGATTGAAAAAGCAATTGAAGAGAATGCCGAGTGTTTGATAATAAAATTAAACACTCCCGGTGGCTTATTAAAATCTACACGAGTTATTGTAACTGAGCTGCTCGAATCACCTCTCCCTGTTGTTGTTTATGTTTCTCCATCCGGCTCACAGGCAGCATCTGCGGGGGTTTTTATTACTATGGCAGGGCACATTGCTGTTATGGCGCCCGGCACTAATATTGGTGCTGCTCATCCTGTTTCGCTGCAGGGTGTTCAGGATTCAATAATGATGGAGAAAGCTACAAACGATGCCGCTGCATTCATCCGCACAATTAGTGAAAAAAGAAAGAGGAATATTGAATGGGGCGAAGATGCTGTGCGCAAAAGTCTTTCTATAACCGAAACAGAAGCGCTCGAGTTAAATGTAATTGATTATGTTGCCAAAGATTTAGATGAATTACTTGAGATAATTGATGGTGAAGAAGTTGAGCTTAAATCAGGGAAGAAAATAATTAATACCAAAAATGCAGAAATAATCACTCTTGAGATGACTTTTGCACAAAAGATATTAAGTATTTTAAGCGACCCGAACATTGCTTACATACTTTTAATGTTAGGTATTTACGGGTTGTTTTTCGAACTTTATAATCCCGGCGCTATTTTTCCCGGGGTGATTGGCGGAATATGCTTAATACTCGGTTTTTATTCTATGCACACTCTTCCAATCAACTATGCCGGCTTAGCGCTTATAATTTTTGCTGTAATACTTTTTGTACTGGAAATAAAAGTGATCAGCCACGGTATTCTTACAGTTGGAGGTGTAATCTCGCTGGCACTCGGTTCAATGATGCTGATAAAAGAAGAATCTGTTTTAGAAGCAATGGCAATTTCTATGGAATTAATAATTCTTGTAGTAGTATTAACCGCTGCTTTTTTCCTCTTTGCAATTTCACTTGGGATAAAAGCTCAGAGAAGAAAACCCACAACAGGGCAGGAGGGTATTGTAGGCGAAAGCGGAACTGCAGCTATTACACTTAATCCACATGGAAAAGTTAAAGTACACGGTGAAATCTGGATGGCTGAAGCAGAAGAGGGAATTATAAAGAAAGGTGAATCTGTTTTAGTAACTGCTATTACCGGTCTTAAATTAAAAGTGAAAAAGATTACTTGAGTTTAGTTTAATATTTTCTAACAGGAGGCAAAAATGGAAAATTTTTCTCCATTCGTTGGTGTGATAATAACATTTGTAATTATTGTTCTTGCAAGTGCAATAAGAATACTGCGCGAGTACGAACGGGCAGTTATCTTCCGGCTTGGAAGACTTATTGGAGCAAAAGGTCCCGGTTTAATTTTGCTGATTCCAGTTATTGATAGAATGGTTCGGGTTAGTTTAAGAACCGTTGTTATGGATGTGCCGGAGCAGGATGTGATTACAAAAGACAATGTTTCGCTCAGAGTAAATGC
>JAZGGS010000494.1:0-43525 GCA_036480595.1 Ignavibacteriaceae bacterium | reverse complement strand
TTGAGGTGGAATACTTTGAGCGAGTTCCTTTTGTCCTAACCAATAAAGTCCAGTCATATCTTGAACCATTTTAACGCCTGAAAAATGTCCCATGTATTGGATGTATTCATCTTTTTTTGGTCTTCTCCCCATTTTTGCATTAATATTTTCATGTTTCGGATGTGCCGGGGCCTTTAAATTAATATTGCTTTCAAACAATCTATGACGGTATGTTTTCAACCCAAACATTGAACCACATAATATAATAGGATTTATTAATGGTGCTCCCGGGACGTTTTCAATAACATAAGGGAGTTTTGTTTTAATTAATTCTATTCTTGTAATACCTATCAAATCATCATATCTTTTGCCGTCTATTCTAAATTGCATTGATGAAGTACTATATTGCTGGCATGGAGGACTGGCACTGATTACATCAAACATATTGTAATTATTACGCAAATATTCTATTGCATCGGATTGTATAAACCTACCCTTATATTTTGATTGTGGAATGATGTCAACGCCTGTAACATCCCAACCAGCAAGTTCATATCCATACGAAGATCCTCCACCTCCACAATATAAATCAAGTAATTTATTCATGACCTTCTACTATTCTTGTTTTTACACCTTTATAAGTACAAGTATAAAATCCGTGAAATTTGATGTGTGATTTTGCAAGCCTATAAATAAATGATCCGGCTTTTAAATCTGATAATTTAATAATTTGAGTTTCCATCTTGCTAATTTTTAGTTTAATTCCTAATTGTTAAGTAAAAATAGTATAATTAATATTATTAATCATGTGAATGTAAGTTTTTTTGATTATTTATATTATTTATTTTTGAGTGGACAAAAAAAAGGGAGCCAAGGCGGCATCCCTAATTCATCAAATAAACTATGTGTCTAGCAAAGCGCCTTTTTAGGGCTTATCATCTCCGTTTTTATATATCAAATGTAAACAAATTATACCAAATAAAAAAGCCCCACATAATGAGGCCCAAAACTATCTGATAGTTTTTTAAAAGCCTTGCACTGGGACGCTGTTCTTATGGGTAGCGTTGCAAGTACTGTTAATTCAAAGATAATCATTTTTTAATAGACCTCACCCTTTACTGCGATATCCCCTGTCTGCCATTAAAATCAGGGTATTGTTTAATCATTAAATTATCCGGTATTGACTGAACTTTATCAATTTGTTTGAAAAAGAAAGGTGTATTTTGTTCATAACATATTTGTTTCATTCGCTCGGCCCACTCAATTTGAAAAGGTCTTTTTTTATTGCCGCTTTCGCCGCCTTGAATTACCCAATCAATACCATTTAAATCAATATTATCAATTAATCCAATTTGTGGCTCAATTGAAAGAAATAAATTAGAACCTAATACAAGCTTTAACTTTTCTACATATTTTTTAGTGTCCTGATCAGAAATAGAAGTTCCAAACCAAACATTGCCAGGAGTATTGTTTTTCCATTCGTAAGGAATGAGATCAATAATATTTTTAGGTCTTTTTGTTAAGAATAAGAAAATCAAATTTGGGTATTTATCTTGTAATATTTCTGTAAATAAAAGTTCCCTTAAGGTTCCCGTACAAACATATCTCTCACGTAACCCAATTAATGGTTTTGATTCCTCAAATATATCCATCATTGATCCCATGAAAACTTTAACAACCTTGTTTTCTTTTTGTGCTTGCTTTTGATATTTATTTAAATCTTTGAATGCAGACTGTATTAATTTTCTTTGTTTATCTTCTCCCCAAATATCATTTCCATACCTTATTGATAAACTTTCTGCATAACAATTTTTACAACCCGCGTGTACTTTTGAGCATCCCCACCATAAATTTACGGTATGATCGCACCATTCTATTTTGCTATTTTCTGCCATATTATTGATATTTAAACATAACTAGATTATTACATGCAAGGGTAGGCATGTTGACAGTACCACTAATTGCCAAGTCAGTCTAACCCAATAATAGACCTACAACTCAATCTCTTTATGATTCGGTAACATCTTGCATTTCGACCTGGTTGTAACCTCGATAACATTGCCAGGGTTTTGAATTCAAAGAGGTGGATTTTATTTAAAGATTTCTTTTTTGGCCTGATCTGCTTTGGCTGGGAGAAAGGAAACGTTTTCAACATAAACTCCATAAAAAAACCACCATCAGAGCCGTGCATCTCTTCAGGTGGTAATATTATAAAACTTATATTTTTAGATATGCACGGTATCATAAAACAAATATAAACAAATTAATCAAATAAAAAAAGCCCTGCAATATACAAGGCTCTTTCAGTCCATAAAACCCACAACCTAACTATAAATTGTATTCCGTACGGGTCTAACTTTTGTGGCGTAATAATATGTTATCCGGCAATAATCCAAATCATACGATTTCCAAAACCACTGAATAGCTTTCTTATCGAATAATTGAATTTGGCCGGCTAGTAAATCATTCACTTTTTTTGATCATCTTGTATGCGTCAAGTCCGGCCATTGTTAAAACTGATCCAAGCAATATCAAAATAATACTTGAATCAAAAATTGGCTGTGTATCTGGTAATCTGGTTCCGTTTGTAATCATCGCATAAGCAAAACCTACCATGATAATTACTTTACTTGCTTCGTTTGCGGTTAGCTTACCGTCCTTTGTCATACTCCAGACCAAAATTAAACCAAGACCAAGAACAAAGCCAATTCCTATTATTTGGGTGACAATTGTTAAATTTTCCATTTTGTTTTATTTAAGTTCAAAATAAAGTGAATCTTCTAGTATAAATATTTTTAAATCTAGGGTGTCAGGTTTAAAGCGATAAATTATTACTGGATCAGAAGGTAAATAAACCGTGTCTGGAATACAATCTTCATCTGGTTTTGGATCGACAAAATAATGAATAGTCAAGGTATTCAATACAAAATAACCGCTATCAGGCACTAATTCCATGATATGATTACCGGTAGTTAAATCCATATTTGAATAAGTCAAATTATGTGTTGTATTAATAGGATTTTCAACGTTAATACTTTCAATGTATTTACCATCAATTATCACCTGATATGCTTTATGATGTCTCATTAATTCAGTTCGTATCTGAATTCCATAACCCCAAAATACAAACCTGGCAGTATCATTTTTAGTATTGGCATAACTACCAGGCTTATGATTCATGTGGGTCCAATCTCCTATATATTCGATTTGATGATAATCGTCTGGAAATGCAGGTCGGTTTAAAACCACATATGAACTTTTCTCTTTTTCAGAAATAGACAATAATGTGTTATCCTGAGTAGTGCATGAAAATAAAAATAACAATATAATTAATATCTTCATGCTATTTTAGTGTAAATTTATTTGTAATATAATTTATTAATGCGCTTATATTTGAGGCTATTTTATACAAAAGATTTAACCATACGCCTCCTAATAAATACCAGTATTTTTTTTGTTCAATATCTTCAATTGGAAGATCATTATACCCTTCGATTATGTCGTCATCATATGCAACTATTGCAAAAGCAACAAAACACCCGATTAGTATATGCTTTGAATTTCGGTTAAACCAGGCTGGAAATTTTAATTTCGATTGACTTCCAAATGATAATCCAAACCATACAAGCATTCCCACGAATGACATAACAAATTCGTTATCTATAATGGTTTCAAAATTCATCCTTCTAAATTTGCGATTCTATCACTATGACTGTCTAATCTTTTCTCAATACTACTAATATCCGTTTTAACTTCTTTCCATTTTTCGATGTAAAATTTATCCATGTCCGTAATAGATTGTGTTAATTCTTCAAATTGAGTAAATGAATCTTTTTGATTTTCTATTATTTCAGTATTTTTTTGTTCATTGTCTTTTGATAATCGCTTTACCAGGGCTAACACTAAAAAATTAAAATACTGGAAACCCATTATAACCAAACCAATAATGATACCAAGCAACCAGACGACCCCGGAATTATCCGTATAAATCTTATTTATATCTCTGCTTGCGAAATCAAACGGGTATAAAATTACTGTTAAGACAATCAATATAAAAATGATGGTCAATGCAAATAATATACTATGCGTTCTTATTTTGTGCATAATGCTATGATTAAGAACATTGCCAAGAATATCCAAGTAAATAAATCAACATAGTCATTGTTTACTATTTTTGAATACATATCATAACTTTTATTAATCGCTATCAAATTTAATCCAAATCTTAGTAAAAAAGGCATAACTAATATTATTAATAATCGCTTTTCTAATCGCTTTCTGGTTGCCGAATACCCTATATAAGCGACTATTGCAGCAAATAACATCCATGAACCATTATACTGCACACTTAAATTTACAGAAAATTCATCTGTATATTTTACGGCTTTATCAAATATTGACAGTGATAATAAAATCAAAAACAGACTAATAATAATCTTTTTAGTCATCATTTCATGGAGGTTTTTGTCCTCCTCCGCCTGGTTGAGATGCTACTATTGCTTTTAATTTACCCAGATCCTTTTCAATCCGTTCAATTAATTTTTGCGCTTCTTTTTGTTCTTTGTCTTTCATTTTGTTTTAATTAAAAACTACTTCGCTAACGTATTTTATTTCTTACATTATATTTCAAACGGTCTATTTAATGTTATGTCAAACTCATGATCTCCCCTGTACCCCTTTATTACTCCGCTAGTTTCAGGATTATGAACATAGCATTTTAAATTAACATTACTATTGTTTATTTCAATAGTCCAACTTCTCGAATCAATATCTGCAGTATTTACAAAGGTTTTAGTTAATGCTGCAATATTAAGAAATTGAACTCCGTTAGATGTAAATTTATGACTCTTGCCATTATAAGTTTGGCCCACATATGTATGAGTATGTCCCGCCATCCATAAACTCACTGAATGCGTTGGATTAGTAGAAAAAAAATTTAATATTTCGTCCGTAGCATTGTCTGTGTTCGCGGGTATTCCTTCATCATAAATTGAATAAATTGATCCAGCACCCGCACTTATTCCAGTATTTGAAGAGTGAAAGTTTCCATTTACACCATCATCATCAGGAGTTCCTATTGTTGTATTTCTTGGATTTTGATGTGTACAAACAAAAATATTTTTGTCTGTATTTGCTAAAATAAAAGTCTTTATTAAATTCCAAGTATTCAGCGTAATTGCGCCTGATGGATAACCTCCATTTACTGATAACCCGCCACGGCCATATTGAATAGGCAATTCATTCCTATCTGGGATCATCAATATTAATAAATTACCTATTGTAATATAATATCCATCCTGCCATACTGATGGGTTTAAATATGTGATTAGAAAAGGTCTGTTTGCATTATTAACGCCGCTAAAAGCAGTATTGTCGCCTTTTATATCAATATATCTTTCAAACCATTCAAATTCACCATCACCTGCATCATGATTACCAGGAATTGTGTATATTTTATTCCTGTTTGATTGACTGTTTAAGGCTGTTGAAACTTGCTCCCCTGCTTCAGAATCTCCCTGAACTGGCGGAGCTTGTTCACTTCCAAAATCACCAATACTTAAAGCTAAATCATAATTAAAATTAATATCTTCCAAATCTTGCATAGGTTCAGATATTGAATTATAATCTATCTGTGAAACAGATTGAGCAAGATGAGGATCTCCTGAAATCCATATTTTTAAATTCGTTATGCTACCAGAAAAATTAAATAAATTCATTTCTTCTTTACAACTGATTAAACATAGGGATACCCATTTAATAAAATTTCTTCTTATCACGTTGGTAAATCTGTGTCAAATGTCGGACTACCTACCGTTGATCCATCTGGGCCAACTAAAGCCGTTAAATCATTATTAAATGGCATCTCTGATTTTATGTTACTAAAATATCCTTCTCCTGATAAATCAGGAACTACACCACTATTGTATATAGTGGCTATATTAGCCGACATATCAGCATCATAAAATCGACTAAAGTTAAATTTCCATCCATCATCACCCAGTTCTGGAATTATCAATTTTGACCCTGCCGCCAAATCATCAATTCCAACAAATGTACCTCCACTTGTAAATGATCCTTGTACTGAACCATCTACATACATATTTAAACTTGCTGTACCGCCTGTATAATCACCGTCATACGTTACAACAATATGATACCATGTATTTGTTGTGAGGAATGAATTAGCCGTACCTTTTTGGAACCAATTTGTGTCAGTATTTCTTATTTTTGCTCTCAACGCTGCCCCCGTGGTTATTGTAAAATTAAACGTCCTAGCACTATCCCCGTTCTCCAATTCAATAACTTTAGTAGAATCGAAACTGTTAGGTGTTTTCACCCATAAGCCCCACGAAAATGGTTGTTCACCTCCATTTTTAGGCCAAAATGTATCTGCTGTTATTTCGGCGCCATCACTGCCTCCTGTGACCATTGAATGAGTATTAGCGAACGTATAACCGGATGCAACGTTATTAACAACTGCTTCATCAGTTATACTTGCAAGTGTGTTTGGTATAGTCGCTGTATCTGTTGTATCTCCTACCCCAGAATCATAATCTATATTTAATGTTTCCGTATTCAATACTGATCTTGAAAGCTGCAATTTTGGTGTACTCGTTCCGTCTCCTGAAGCTACACTAATAATACTTAATGCGGCTCCGTCAGTATCGATGCCCCATCCTGTAATTGTAATATTTACAGATTCTGACTTAACTAAATCTAGTATATCATCGGTAGCATTTTCAATCGTTGCACTTATTAAGGTGGGTGCGGTTTGGTCTTTTAAATTGTCGTTTGCTGTTTCGCCTGAGTCCATTGCAGTCCCCCCAACTTCGTAAACACTTGCATCGTTAGCGGGTGTTATCGTCAAGACCTCGGCTCCGTTGGCCGTCCCTGTATAGCTTAATGTAAATGCGGCGGTACTATCTCCCGCACTATGAGTCGGAACGCTTAATACCGGATTGGTAGCCGTGCCACTTGCTAATTGTGCTGTAAAATCATTTACCAGTAAATCACCGGTTCCGTTGTTGTTTGCATAGCTGCCAACGCTGAATGTAAGTGTAACGGCTGTGTTATCAGAATTAACCGCAATACTGTCTAGGGTCGGCCCCGCGTTTGTTATATTTGATCCCGATAACTTGCTAATATTTATATTTGTTCCATCAAAGAAAAACATAAGCATATATACACCGCTCGCTAATTGAGCGCCATTTGTCAGTCCGGTAAAATTAGTAAGTACTATCCCCGCCGGTTTGACAAAGGTTAAATTATAACTCCCATCCGTTGTAATTTTTACAATGTGAATATTTCCCTTTTCATGAGCACTTTCAGCAAAGGTAATACTAAGATGTGCGGCCATTGTGAAATTCGTATATGATCCGGTTCCATCAATGACCAATGTCAATCCATCAAATGTAGATAAATCTTGAGATGGGTTATTATGAAACGCTTTCATTGTATTGAAGATGGTAGCCGCCGCCTCCGTTGTTTCGTTCGTTGGCGTGCTATTATCTGCCCGATCATCCCATGTTATATTTTTACTCATGCCAGTGTTGTTGAAATGTTATACTTTAACACAGTGGTTGAAATATTTTTTATTGTATCCGTTTTTGTTCCAGGGATTGTAAACGGGATTGTAAATGGGATTTGTAAATCCAAACTTGCATCCTCATTTAACGAAGTTACAATATTATATTTTAAAACTTCCGTACTAATATTACTCATCGTCAATAGCATTTTCTTCAATCTCACAAATGTCAACATCCTCACTCTGAACCAATCCTTCAGAATCTTCAAACCTGGATTGAAATATATAGTTATCCGGCGTCCAGTCTTTTGATGTTGCGTCCGGTATTGTTTCAATATGTGTACCTGTTACCGCACTTGTAAAGGATGTATATTCACCAAAATATTCTGCGTTTGCATCAGTTGTCGATCTGGTTTTCGCAATCTTAAATTTAATTGTTCCGCCTGTTAAATTTACAGCATCCCCGTCCGAATCTGTAATTACAAATTTAACTGGATTATCGTCCCCGCTTTTTAGTTTTAAAGTTGCCATAATACAAATATATTTCTTTTATGGTATATATTCAATTGTTACCCACCCACGATTATATGATGTTGCATTGAAATCTGTTGAATCAAATAAACCGGAGGTAGTCCTTCCAATTGTTATGTTACTTGCGTTCATACTGATTACACCTCCAGCCGAAGCACTTGCGCCAACCGCAACCGTATCCAATGGATAATATGTATCATTAGCATCGTTTCGGATTAATGCATATACTTTCCGGATTTTAGCTAGTGTAACCCCGTGTGCAACCGTTATTGATGATGTGCCATCCATGTTCCAATCATCAATATCAACTATTTTTGTCAGTGTGCTATGAGGGCCTACCCATGATCTGGTTCCATCTGCTTTTGATGATAATAGAAAATCATCTGTTCCGGGATTGCCCAAACTGGCCTCCAATCCTGAATTGGGTATTGTTACGTTTATCCAATTTGCCCCATCATATTTAAAGACATCGCCACTTGCTAATGAACTTATATTAGTATCGGTTAATGCGGCTAATGTTGTCGCTGACGGAGGAACCCACGACCTGGTCCCGTTTGTTAAAGAGGATAATATATAGCCATTAGTACCGGGGTTTCCTAATGCGGCCTCAATTAATGCTTCCAATAATGTGTTATTAACCCATGCAGACCCATTCCATTTAAGTACTTCCCCGGATGCGATTGATGTAATTGTAACGTCCGTTAAATCCTCCAATGCACCGGCCCCTGTAAAATTAGAAACTATCCATCCTACATGAGGAATATATAAATTGCTTGCATCTATTGCGCCCCAGTTAGCAGAATAATCAGCATCATATCTACCTCCTTTGAAATTTCCTGTTCCACGTATTTCTATAAACTCACCATCAAATTCAACTGTAGAAGTACTTGCCGCATTATTACTATTTATTTTTATTGATGTTTTGTCTATTGTTATTATTTTGCTAAGTGCTCCACTTATATCTCGGGCGGTTAGTATAACACTACCATCAGACGAGCTTGAATTTAAAGTGATTTCGCCATAATAACCATCGGACTGACCAATATCAGATGAGTAATTTGATAATAACCATAATTTACCTTTTTGAAGAGATAAAAAACCATATTCATAATTAACGCTATCGTCCAAGACATTTTGTAAAAATGTTTTATTCCCAATTAATGAAAAACTTACATTCTTACTTAATGTTGTAGTTGATCCTTCATTAGTCACACTTTGTAAATCCTGTTTGCTTGGTATTGATACTGGCGAATAATTAATTACAGTCGAAGCCGAACTTATTTTCCCGTCAATAGTAGTAAGTAATTGTTGAGTAACTGAAGTGCCCACAGCAGCATTTAAAACCTCCGCTACTTCTGTTTTTATATGTTTCTTTTCAGACTTTGCAAAAACAATAGTATGACTAAGAATCTGGTAATCTTTACTGTCTGTATTTAAGAGATTATAAGCCTTTATACTGTGATCAGGATCTAATATTTGAAATCTTAAATAATCTTTATATTGACCAAAATTCTCAATTATATTTTGAGCAGATAAAATCTGTATTGATGTGTCCTCAGTTTTTCCAAATCTATCCCATGTTTCTGTACGGGTTCCGCTAATCTGAAAACTGCCTATGTCATTATCCTGGACGGAATCACCGAAAAACATTTCATGTTCAAACTTATCAATGAAATCACTATCTGTATTAGTAATTTTATAGAATGCATCAAAAGTAATATCCGGCCCATCTGTATAAAGAGCGGTTATACTTATGTCATCAAAGCGTACCTCAATAAGATCAAAGTCAGCCCATGATTCGGTTACCACTTCGCTGTCAACTAAAAATTCAATATGATAATCATCGGTTTCAGATAAATTAAATAATAAAACGTATTCCGTATAAGTTGAGTCTGACTGGCCTAATGTAATAGGTATTCCCGCCGTAAGTATTGCCCCGGTCGGACTTCCTTTTCTCAATCGACAAGTTACAACTGTTCGCTCTAAATGACTAGGCCCGCCAAAACCGACGTCCATATCAATGTCAGTACAGCGTAATTTAAATTTAATCTGTATTTGATCGGATTCACCGCGTACTGAAATAGATTGAGCGTCTGAATAAAAATTTGGAGTAGCTGAAGGTACGCCGTCAATATCAACCCTTACCTGTGTTACTAACTCATTATTTTCTGCATAGGCATCAGCGGAAAAATATCCAAAGTCACCACCGTTAGTCCATTCATCGGTATTTGCTACTGCGAAATCACCATTATCTAATAAACTATCCTGAACATTACGATCCCTAAATGTAGCCTCGACTAATTCAAATGGACGGATTTTTTGTTTTTCACCGTACCCATTATATTTGTAACCTGATAAACTGACTGCTAAATCTTGGGCTGTTCTTGAATCGACTGTTGTAATCGTAGCCCATTGAATAGTAAAATAAAAACTATCTTTTTCCTGTGGATTAACAATCCAGTAAAGACCGTCTTCCTGGATTAAATAGCAATTGAAATCTTTTAAAGTTTTTTCAATTAAAGTATAACAATCCTCATTTACTTGCCTCCCGTCTTTTTCTTTTGCATACCTGCCACTATCTACCGTAACTTTATCAAGTGCGCAATCAGTATCAGCCATTAAGGTATCATTGGTACAATTAGTCCCAAGCTGCACCCTAAAATCAAGATCATGACCCACATGCTCCAAAGCCCTTTTAAGAGTTGTCATTATGGATACACGGTCGGTATATTGTGCGCCGGTTGAAAAATTAACAAATTCAATTTCTTTCAGCTTCGCAAGTCCATCTGTGGCACTCAAAGAAATAGGGTAATGATCTCCTTTCTTTATCCATCCACGGGAATGATTCTCAGGCAATAACCACCCGACCCAATCAAGGACTGAGTCATAGTAGTGTTCAATTTTCCATTCTTTATATTCACTTTCGAAGATTGCGTCAAAGGTTGCTATGTCGTCATCGTGAACGAAAAAATTAAATTTTAATTCACTTCCGTAAATATGGTTTTCTAGTTGTATTTTTTTGCCTCCGCGTCTTCTAATAGTACACGGCGTAGGGGCTAAAAGAGCAATCCGAACACTGGGGCCGCTTCCACCTTCCTGCAATAGTTTTATTTGGTGTTCAGTGCCTCCATCGTCGTCCCATTGCCCATAATGTACTTCTACGTATGCCATTATTGAGTATTTCCTATTTTACGCATTTCTTCATCAAAGATAAATACTAAATCATCACCCCTTGCTACTAGCTCACCTGTGATGTGTATATTTCTGCCTGCTCTATTTTCTGAAGCCGGAATAACAGCCTCACCCCTATGCAGTTGAGCCATTCCGGTGAAAGGCACAAAGTCTGTTCCTGTTTGAAAGGATGGGATTAAAGCATCGAACGCGGAATTGGCTAAAGCCGCCGCTCCTGCTGCCGCTAATGGAGCAAGTAAAAAACCAAATGGGCCGGACGCTAAAGCTGTATCTCTTATAGCACCTGTAACCATTGCCGCTACTGCCTGGCTTAAATAAAGTGCAATAGATTCTTTGATCGCTCTGCGAAGTTCATTTCCAAATTCTGCTAATCCTGCGCCTGATCTTGCAGTCGCCTCTGCTAAACCTTCTGCCCACGCTTTTGAATTTTCCAACATTGTAGCAAAAGCAACTTTTGACGCGGCTTCTATGCTTACAAATGATCTGCGTACCTCATCATTTTTTTCAATCATTTCATCAATGATCGGAAAATATTGATCTGCAATACTTTCAGTTACTTCGCCAAACTCCCAAGGCTGTGTTATCTCATCAATTACTTCGTCAAGTGCAGCGGCCTCTTCTTCTATTGCTTTTAATTGCTCTAATAAAACATCGGTATCACCACCGCCACCACCGCCACCACCGCCGCCGCTTGGTGCATCAGTTGGCACGTCAGTTGTAAATGTCATTGATGATTTTAATTCCTCAAAAGCTGTTTTTGCTTCCTGTAAATTTCCGACTAATTTTTCAACTTTACCAGACTGGATTCCTGTTGCAAGATTATGAGCCTCTAAAGGAGTTTGCATACCAGCCAATGAAGTAGCGTATTTACTGATTTCAGTATTACGCATTTTCTCTAACTTGATAGCTTCTAGTTTAAGTTTCTTTTCAATAACAAAAACTTTCTCAAGCTCCTCTGCTAAAATTTCTTCTTGCGCTCTTAATTTTATCCTGTCAAATAATAACTCATTTGCTTTGGCTTGTAATTTATTTAAATCCTCTATGGATGCTGTTTCAGTAATCAGGTTTGGTAAATAATCTTTATACTTTCGGTTTATCTCATCAATTAATCCTACCCTTGCATCGCCTGTAATATTGCCGGATTTTAAAGCGTCAATTTCTGCATTCAATTGAATGCGGGTCTTCATCAATGTCTCACTAAGTTTCTCTTGCGGTGTAATCCAATTTAACACACCTGCAGCCGCTTGTGCTACTGATCGCATAAAACCATCATTACTTTGTCCTAATGACAACAGAGCACCTTCCCACGCGGAGGTAACCCGCAATAAATCACCCTTTAAATTATCCATCTGCTCTGCGGCTACTCTTGCAGCGGTGCCCGAAACTCCAACAGTTTCAGCAAATTCTTCAAAATCTCCGCTTAATGCTTTTAATACATCGGCTGATCCAGCGGCTCTCAAATCAAAGATTTCAAACATTTCCTTTAATCCGACACCCTTCTCCCTCATTTCACTAAGAATGTCATTTAAAGGTCGTATCCCGTCACCGGCTAAATTTTGAGTTTGTATATTAAAATCCTCTAATATATCAGCCGCGTCCCCAGTTGGATTAATTAGTTTTGAAATCATAGTACGTAAAGCCGTACCTGCCATTGTTCCCTTTATGCCTGCGTTTGCTAATAATCCAATTTGGGCTGATATATCTACTAATTTTTGTTTTGCTGATTTAGCAACAGGCCCGACCATTTTAAAAGCCTCTGCAAATTCTCTTACGTTTGTATTTGCCTTCGTTGATGTATTTGCGATTATATCATTTACACGACCTAAATCCTCGGCCTGTAAACCATATGCACTCATTACATTGGTTGAAATATCTGCCGCTTCAGCTAAACTTATTTGACCAACCGCTGCAAGCTCTAACGTGTTAGGCATGGCTGTATAAATCTCATTGACGTTAAGCCCTGCTTGAGCCAAGAAAGTCATTGCCTCAGCTGCCTGTGTAGCTGTGAATTGGGTTTCACGGCCTAATACCTGGGCTTGTATTCTTAAAGCAGCCGACATTTCAGAAGTTGCATTAGTCAAGGCATTTACCCTGGATAGCATACTTGAAAATTCAGCTTGCAGTGTTACTATTTTTTTAGTGAGATTGACAACGGCGATAATACCCAATCCGGCCCCTAAAGCAGCCCCTAATTTTCCCACCTGAGAGGTGAACGTTTTTGTCTTTGCTTGCGCCTTGGTAAGCTTAGAATTAAATTCTTTATCTCTAAGTCCTAATTTTACCCATAAACTACCCGCTTGTGCCATTAATTTTGCCTTTTATCTAAACCGCCAAACATTTTATTTAATAGTTCAACTTTTTGTAATATTCTACCTGGCTCGATTTCTTCTCTTGGTAAAAAATCATCAGGTGAAAATGATTGCTTATTTTTCTTCTTAACTCCATTTGCATTGTAAATACTTGAGCATAATTTTGCTACCTGAAATTCTTTCCTATCTATTGAAATAGAAAAGCGCTTAACTAAATGGTCAAATTGCCGAAAAGTTAAACGCCCAAATTCATCGCTAGTTAATCCTAAATCATAAATTGCAACCGGCCATAGATCATCTTTTATAGTTATATAATCTACTTTTTTTTTATAGCTCCTTTCTTTGCTTCAGGTATTCCAGCCGCATGTAATTCAGCTAATGTTTTAGTCACATCTTTTAGGTTGTCCCAATTTAGTAAGCTGCCACATTCCTCAATAGTATAATTGCATTCATCACAATATTTCAAACAGGAATAAACAAGCTGTACAATTGTGGTCATGGATATATTTGCAAAGATATTATCCATAAGCGCATTTTTGTCGCTTATTTTCTCGAACTCAACCCACTCATTTACTCCTAATGAGATAGTATAATCCTTATCAAGTTTTAAAATAGCCGTTTCTGTCATTATGCTAATGTTGGCTTACTGCTGATTTTCAAAGTGCATGAAGCCCTCAAAGCACCCGCCACTGGCATTGCAGGCTCAAATCCGGTAACCAAAGCAGCAAATGACCATGTAGTTGTACCGGCATCGGTCATAACTAATTGAAAATTGTTCAATGATTTGGCGTTCATTACAGAAATTAATCCAGTGGTTTCATCATGTGTCCCATCGGTCGGACCGTAATTAATATCAAAGGTTACGTCTCCGCCTCTTAGAATGGTTCCTATGTGCTCATCATATCCATTGGTTGATGTTTGGCTGGTTACCTCTTCCGTATCCAATGAAATAGAAGGCCCGGTGATATCCATCACTTCCGCAATGGTTGTAAATACTTCTGTTCCGGCTCCATCACCGATTTTTAATAGAGATCCAAAACTACTGACTGCGTTGCTCATATTATCTTAAAGTTATAATTCCAAATTTTACTGAAGCATTACTCGCGCTTACATTAATTAAACCGCCTGAATCTGCCCATCCATTGTTAAGCATTGGACCCAATATCAAATGTGCGTCCGCTGCTATTGCCTGGGTTGTAATCGTTCCAAGCCTTCCTTTATCACTTGTCTGACTTGTAATAGTCACCGTATAAGGTGTCGCACTATCATTCCAGGCTAATATTAAATCTTCATTAGTACCTACAAAGCTGTTTCCGTTGCCTACATCAGCGGCGTCCATCGTTACGACTGTTAGTGCGCTCGCATAAGCCCCTGGGGCTGTTGTCGGCGTTAATGCTGTTTCTGCCATTATTTATCTTTTTTAATTACTGGTCTGTTAAACCGATCAAATAACTGAACCTCAACCACTGGTTTAGGCGGTTTTGGCATATGCCTTTCGATTATATGTGCTATGATCTTTTTTTCATCCAAACTATCGAAGGGACAAAGACTACATTTGTACTGTGTAAATTTTTTCCACTTTCCAAGTGTGTAATAATCCTTTACAGTTTTTACCTTCTTTACTTCAGGTTTTTTAACCGCTATTTTTTTTTCTTTATCCATTATAGGTCACCATTAAATCAACTGGTATAAAATAAAGTTTTGATTCCGGGTCCAACAAGTCAAGTTCATTTTCAACAAATGATGAGTAAATAGTCGAACTCCCTGCAGTGCCTTTAAAGCCTGACATTTCACTTACTATTTGTTCGGCCAGGTCTTTTGCATCTGAATATGTTTCTGCAAAGCATGAATACTGAATCCTCGGAGTTGTCATACTTGAATCTCCGCTATGAGAATAAGTCCTTGTTGTTGAAATCCGGTTGCTAACCAATGAAGGAAATGTAGCGTCTTGAGGTAGTTTCATGAAATAGATACGACTCCCGACAATATCAGTAATTGCCGTTCTGGTTTTCATATACGTTCTTATGTCGCTTTCTAAACTCATCTAAATACAATCATTAATGATTCTTTTATCTCGTTTATTGCCTCGTCTCCTTTTTCGTCAAGTGCCGGTCTCAAATAACCCTGTGCAGCTTTTCTGGATCCTCCAAATTCTATTTTGGGGCCATACTCTACATTAGTTCCGATTTTTGACGACAATTCATTTAGCTTAACTTCTACTGGCTCATCATGGATGCTTCTTTTTAAATTTCCACTTAATACCGGAACCAATTCTTTTGCCTCATTTGTGATCAATAAAGCACCTGACTTTAAACCAGCCTTTGATCTCTCAAAAGCTTTTCCCTTCATACTTCGTAATCCAGAAATAACACCTTCATCAGTTACTTGAATTGTTACCATTATATTATAATTCGCTCACAGATTAAACTTGTATAAGTACTTTTCGAATCGTAATCAAATGTTAGAATATCATAAGCCACACTATCAGATAAAATCCGGTCTTTTTCAGTTACCGTAAATACACCGTCCAGGATTATTCCGTAAGGATGCAATACAATTGTTTTATCCTTTCGCCTGATTTCATTTCCCGCGCTACCTCCCTTAATTCGGCTAATTACACAATCAATATCAATATCCTGATTTGTCCAAGCTGAAGGCTCCGTTTCACCATCAGTGGGTATTGTCGGGTTTTGAATAGCACATACAGAATTAAAAAACCTGAACAGGTTTGTCATTAATCCCGGATGTATTAATCGCTGTATCATTGTGTTCTTAATGCATCGTTCAAAATAATATCCCTTGCCGCAAAATCATTCAAACTTATTTCTGACCAATCGATATAACTTTCATTGTCTGACTGTTCGCGTAAAATCTTTGCAGCCGCTCTTAATGAAGTTGCAACCGCCGGTCCATCCGTTGTCAAGTCTAAAAGCTTGATTTTCTTCTGAACTAATGCCTCACTTGCTGCGATGGTTTCCAAAGCCATTGCCGCTGCCAGGTTAATATCATTTGACCCGTCAACAGCCGTAAGACTTAGAAACGTGCTTACCTCACTATCCGAAAATATTTCATTATCATGATCCGTATCGGTTATAAGCAACCGAACTTTCCCTGCTTCCGTTGACGGATCATAGGTAAATGCCATTATTTCTTAGATTTAATAGTCCTTGCTTTTGGCGGCTTTGGTAGTGATGGTTTCCTTACTTTTTTGACTGCTTGCGCCACTACTTTTTCAACAGGCTTTGCCCAGTCCTTAGCTTCCTCTTTCGGTAAAGGAGCGTAAGTGCCTGTTTTCAAATGCAATTCAGGATCAAAATAAGTGTCCCTTTTCGGCGGATCTAAAACAATGTCTTCAGCACTTCTTATAGCTTTACCTAAACGGCCAATTATATTGACCGTCTTTTCAGAAACATTGCTTGTATTCAATTCGTCTTTTAACTTGCAAAACTCATTGAATAGCTTTGTCAGTTTGTCATCCATTATGAACCTGATCCATTACTTGCCACACTCATTTTAGGATCTAATAAAGTGCCGCCTAAAACGTGTCTTACTTTGTACTGAATTGAATCGGTATCAAAATCGCCTGACATTGGATTAACTGCACCGCCTCCGACTGCTTGAGCGTTTGGTGACTTAATAAATATTTCAGGTGTAGTATGTCCGCGAAGGAAACCAACTTCAATTGCAGGGCGGCCATTACCAGGATCAGCAAACAAGAACCATGAAGTGCTACCGTTTGAACTCGATGCAATAATTGGAATATAAGGATCAACACTAAGCTTAACCCTGTTTTTCATCCAGTTTACAGCGTCAAGTTGTTGAGCTGAAATACCACCGCCTGAAGTCTGTAGCCTGATTTCAAGTGCATTCATGATGTTCAAAGCTGTGATCTCCAAAGCAGGAGGTACAACTAAATGAATAGCATCTATGAAAATTGGTTCGCTGTCAGAATCTGTTTGAGCCGCAAGTACAGTCATTGCAGTCTGTAAGGCACTTGTAGAAAGTGCTGGATTAGAGGTTACAATATTACTGTTTCCTGATGCATAAAATGTTCCATCAGGACCGGCGGTTCCACAATATAAATCAGTCGCGAATTTCTGTTCAGTTCTTCGCGCCGCTCTTCCCAGTCGTGCTGGCATATCTTTAAGTGCGTCCAGATCATCATTAATCATAGTTTCCCATGAAAATGGTATTCTACGACCATATTTCTTTACGGCGTAAGAATAACGCGCTTCACCAATTCCAGTTTCAGGATATTCTGCCTGCTCATTAACGACACTTAATGATCCCTCACTTCCGGAAGTTGTTAACCTTCTAACTGTTCTAAAATCATTTACAGTGCCAATCTTACAGAAGTTTCTGAATGTAGATGGATATTCCATGTAATTAGCAAGCAATTGACGATCTAACACGTCCCCAAATAAGAAAGGAAAGTCGTCTGTTGTCATTGCTTCCGTAAACCTATACGCGGGTTTTCTTCCGCTATATACATCAGAAATCAACTTTGCAGCCTCAGCTAACCTTTGAGGATAATTTGATCCTTTCTTTGCATTCCTCACTCCGAATCCATCGGACTCCTGCTTTATGTTTTCAATTAATTCTAAAAATTCTGCCATTATATTTTATTTAAACTGTTGCTAAGTAATAAACATACACAACCATTACACCCGCTGAAATACTTGTGAAGTCTGCCCCTCCGGTTACTGTTACGCGTATTGTTTTCGCTGCATTCATTCCATCTGCACAATCCGGCGTTGGTGTTGAGCCAACTGTGGCTGCCGCCAATACAGATTGATCGGTGTTTTCTGTAAACATATCCAAGGTTCCTGCGATACCGGCCTGAACTATTGCGGTAGTGTCGCCTGTGAATCCAGTTGAAACGACAAATTTACATCCAATTGGAATTGCTCCGGCTGGCATGTCTGTGTCAAGATCAACATAACCCGTGGTATCCACATCTGTGAAATCACCAAAAGCAACTGATTGAGATGTTACGCTGACTCTCGGTAATGAGGCGTCACCTAGTCCAATAGCTGACCCTACCCTGACATTGATTGTGGTAGTGCTTCCACTTGTTACGACTTCCAAAGCAATACCAGCAAAATAACCAGTTACTTTTTTATTTAAATACCCGGTGCCGTCATCTACATCAGCATCAACATAGTACAGCTTATCGCCTACCGCTACCGCTGAGTTGCCGTCATCGTCTTCACCTTTTACGCTTAGATCATAGACACCCTCAAGATCAACTGTGGTGTCTCCCGCTGTTCTTTCATCGGTTAACGCTACACCAATGAGATTGCCTATTCGTACAGGATCACCACTTGAAGGTGATGCAGGATGAGTGCAGGTAAGACTTAATTTTCGTCCGACTTCTTTTATTCTATTATCTGCCATGATTTATTAATTTCTTCCTTTAACTAAAATTTTTACCTGATCTTCAGAATATCCAAGATTCTCAAAAGAGTTTACAAGCGATTCCGTCAACTGCTTATCATCACTTTCAGGTTCGCCTCCACCCATTCCGGTAATCTTTCCTGATTCTGAAAGACTAGCTAAATATTCAGATTCTTTTTTCACCTCTGCTTTGATGGTTTCCAAATATTTCAATTCATCCATTTCGCCTTTGTTATTTACGACTGGATTCCTGGATAATGATTCTTTCAACCTGACTTTGGTTATGTCGGGCAATTCAGAATCTTTCAGTGCTTTTTCGACAAATTCCTTAGCATCTGTTAACAATGCTTTTTCCTTTAGTCGTTTCAATTCATCAGTAAGGGCTGTGTTACTTTCCTTTAGCTGATTGATTTCCTGGCTTTCGCCGTCTTTTTTTTCTGCCATTTTATTAATTGGTTTATTATTTCTTGCCGCTTCAAATAGTTGAACTACTTGCCCTCCGGCCCCTTCCTCTGTTACAAAATCAACACTTTGAGCTAAATTGAGACTTTCTATAATTGTCCCTTTTTCGCCTTCAGCTTCGCCTATTGTTGCCTTTCCTAATGCTATATGGGATAATCCTATGTGCGGGGCCATTTCTGAGAGTATGTTATTATACTGATTGAAGACTTTGGCTTTCGCGTAAACACCGGCTCCCTGTATTCCATCTGGGTTATAAATACCTTCCTCAACAAGCACTCCCGCCAAATCATTTAAATCTCTTTCCGGTCTCTCGATTGCTTCTGATGCTGTTGGATGATTCCAGTACATCTTAGTCCCTTCCTTATATATGTTGGCATCACGCTCGAGTACTTCCTCTGAATAGTAGCCTGATGAGCCCCAGCCTGGCTGAATAATCTTAATGGGAATAGTTCCATCTTCGCTAGTATCTGCCTCAATAAGCTGCATAAAATCACCAATAATGGGTTCCTTTTTCTCCTTTTGGAATAGATCATATTGACCGTTAATGTCTTTTTTAGTTTCCATGACAGGTACGGGGATTGTTTTCATTATTACCTTAATAGCATCACCAAATACGACTTTACCATCTTTAATTGAGTAATCAGCTTTCCATGCTTGGTCAGATTCAAGTTCAAACACAACCCATGTGTCTGTCCAGTCAATTATGAACGGCCCAAATTCCTGAAGGTGTTTATCCTTGAGTGCATTGCGTAAGATTTCACGTGTGTCATTTGCCGTTAGATCGGCCTCGATTAGATCAATTGCCTGCTCGGTAGCTTCCCTTTTTTGTAGTTCCGGCGTTTCCGTGTCGATGCTTTCCAGAAGTTGGATGGTATCTTTTGCCTTTTCAGGGTCTTTTAATTCACGAAGTTTTTTGAGATAACTTTTATATTTGTCCATACTTGCACATGAAAGTTGTTACAAGTTTGAAACATTTGGGATAATTTGAAAAAATACAGCTTGTGTAAAACCGTAGTGTCAATTAATTTGAAAAGTCTCTGTAAATGGTTCGGTGTGATAAACGAAGAATTTCTGATATGATTTCTACTTTTTCTTTTGCCCGTTTTGCAATCGATAACCTGCCTGCCATTTCCATAAGCTGGACGGATGCTTTTTGTGGATCGTCAATACTGAGTTTGACAAATTGTTTTCTTTCTTTCAACTGGCTTTCAATTTTGTTCATACCTCTTCAAATATTTATCATGAATACCTGGATTAGTCGAATACATAATCCTTTCCATGTGCTTAATATCTTCAATTCTTTTTTTGTGGTAATCAATTTTACCATCGGATAAGGCCGGAGCATCATATTTGATTAATGATTCCTTAAACTCTTTCGCCCATTGTAAATCCTTAGTTTTGTTTTTATACTGTGAATATGTGTGTCCCCATAAGGATTCAACTAATTTCATAAATTCCTTTTTGCCGTCCTTCATTATGTCCTCATAATAAATCAGATACTTTGGGATCGGACAAACATCGTATAAAACTATATTCTCAAAGTATTGGCTGGCACGATCTCTAATTCCAAATTCCCGGCCAAACATTTTAGTAACCATTTCAGCGCTAACTATCTTTTCAGTGTATAAATGTCTAGGTATGCATTCCTTGTAATCCCGGATTAATAGAATGAGTTTATCCGACTCTTTTAGCGGCCATTCCTGCCAGATAATGGTTCGGTGTGTAGTAAATACGCTTACTTCTATTTTACTAAGCATATGGCTTAATAGGTTACGACCTGATCGTGGATATGAAAGGAGGGTAATCATTTATTTCTTAGATTGCTTATAAGCATCAAACTTATAATTACGACAAACCATACCACTACTAATCCAGCTAAATTCATAATTAATTATATATTATCTGGTTCACACCCCTCTGACAAAATCATTAGGTATGTTCATTTCTTTTAAAAACGAAAGTACTAACTCATTGCTTAATTCAATTCTTTTTAGGTTTGCCATGATTGATTAGTGTTTTTATTGATTTCTCTATTTCATGAAACAAATTTAAAATTGCTTGCCGCAATGTTTCAACATCAGAATATAAAGTATTTTTCATAATCAATTAGTTTTTCTCCTCCTATACAAAGCAGCGCACCGACAACCTGGAAATCTTAACGGCCTGTCATGTCCACTGGCAAATACCTGATCTAATCCAATCCATGATTCATCCTCATTGACCAGGCATAATTCGCTTACTCGATTGTCACCGGTGGTACTCCATTTCTTCTCCATTGTCAATCCTGCATCGTTAGCCTGTTTTGCCCCTTCGCGCGCGCCTGCCTCATATGCATTACCTGTTTCTGTGATTGCGACTAAGTGAGCACGGGACCGGATATGTAATTGCGGTTTACCAATAGCGAATTCTTTATAGCGTTTAGTAATATTTGCGGCAATCTTATCATAACTAAGACCTTCTTTAACTCCATTTCTGACAACTGTTTTAATTCGAAATCGTGTAGTTTCATTTACATTGGTAACCAACTTAGCACCGTTATCAATTATCCAATCGTTTGCACGCTGATTGCTTAGATTAAAACTTATGACATCCTCACCAAGCAATTTACTGATCTCATTTGCGCCCTGGAATAAAGATGATTGATAAGCTGTATTGAGGGGATCAATAAATGACTCGTTAGTTATGGCTTCCACATTGTTAAATAGCCTGTTCAATTCATCGCCTGTAATCGATTCTTTAAACCGGATTTGAAATACATCAAATTGTTCAATAAATAATTTGCCTTGCTTAATGAATATCTTAGCGATTTCTTTTTGCAGTTTGGATTGAGCGGCGGCCAAAGCATTGTCCTTTTTGTTCCGGGACATTGCACTGATTATCCTGGAGAATATTCTATTAAACTTTTGTATTAATGTTTCTGCCATTTTTTTCTATGATTGTATTTAGTTTGGTTTTTAAATACTCAATATAAGCATCCATTTGCTCAATATTGCTAAAATCAAATTCATCATATTGTACAATTTTTGATTCATTGACTTTAAAATTAAAATCGTCCAATATCTCAAAGTATAGGTTTAAGAACCAAATTACATTGCCAGTCGCTACTGGACTATTATACTTATCTTTATTTAGTGTAAATGAAGATAAACTTTTCTCATCGAACTCAATATTTTTTATTTTCATATCAAATTTCATTTTCAAATATCTCTTTATAATCCCTGTATTTCTTCCGTAACGTGCTATATGATATATCCCATTTATAAGGCTCTATTATTGTCCTGACTTCTGGACGCATTGGAGGTATTGGTTTTAATTGTTTCTCAATTTCTTTTATTCTTTTTGCCATTCGCTTATTTTCATACTCCAATAAGATTAAGCGTTCACGTATTCTTTTAAATAGAATCATATCTGTTCATTTCCTTATTTCAAATTCATTGCAATAATGTCCAAGTCCACAAAGTTCATCTAATATTTCACATCTTCCACTAGGATAATGTAAGGTAGTAGTTCGGAATGATTTACAATTAACACAATCAATCTTTGCATTATCTTTATTGTTCATTAATATTTTAGATTTATTTTTCATCTGGTCTTTCCTTATCCCGCCATTTCGCTATTTCAGCCAAACTATCACAAACGGCTGTTATAGCTTTCCCTTCAGTATGTATTGCCCACACAGCCCATACAATTACAATCCATTGTAAGATTTCATTTATCATATTAAATTTCTCTATATGTTATATAAGCGATATACCAGTTATTTTCTTTAGCCTCATATGAAATAGACATTATTTGAATATCATCATCATTTAACCACGCCTCAACTCTCGTTTTAAAATAAACGTCATGTGATGATAATATTTCGAATTTTATTTTTTCATTCATGTCAAATCACCTCCCTTTATTTTATACTCACGATACTTACCATTAGGCTTTAAATCCTTAATGACTTCTTTGAGTTCCTTAAATGCCTCTTCCATTGTTTGCTGAATGCTTTCAATTGGTTGTCCATCAGGAAACATTTTCTTAATCATTTCGTCAATGTCTTTTTCTCCTAGTGCTTCCAATAACATACGAGCCACTACAGGCGCTTCAATCATATTGGATAACTGCTTGCCGTCCAGTGTCGATGCTTTTATAATTGCATCAATCCGGTTAGTGGTATCCTTTTCAAGTATATCAGGAAATGAAATATTTAAAAGCAAATCCTCATTGCCAACAAGCTCAAAATTACCTGTTTCTTTGTTTCTTGCGCCTGTTAATTTGCCGCCTGTAGCTGCCATACTCTGATCGATAACGTAATTGAGAATGTTAGTATAAATTCCGACCCAAAGCTTTTGTCTGTTCTTAAATTGTAATTGCATGGGCAGCTCCATTGCTTTTGCAGTGGCCAGATTACCAGTGCTTGGGTCACCCGTCAGATAATGAAAAAATATTCCGGTTGCTGCACTAACCATGTGTACTATTTTGTCTCCGTCCTCTGCTTTGGTAGTCGCCCCGGCTGTTTTTATAGGCTCCATTTTCGATCCTTCAGTTACATGCAAAGTGGATCCAGTAACCGGCTTCGGATTTGTCTCCGTATTGCTCTGAGACAACGTAGTGGATAATTTTGCTTTAGCGGCCAATAATCCGGTTTTATTCTTACTCACCATATTCCAAGCGAACATCGCATATGACCTAGTGATCGTGCTCCAGTCCTCTAAGAACTTGGTGTAAGCTTTACTCCAATCAAGTGCGCTGTAAACCTCTGATACACCAAATTTCATATCGGATAGTTTATTGACGGCCACATGATATATTACGGCGTCTTTGGCAATTTTCTTTTGTGGTGGTTTTATATCTGTATTGTCACTTTTCCAATCTTTGTAATAAGTCGTCGCCTGCTCACCGGGCCCTTGTGAATCCGATCCAAAATCAAATTTACTTTTACTATGAACGCGTTTATACCATACAGGAGTTTTGCTATCTTCAGGTTCGGTTACAATGTCTTGAATCTCATATTCTGGGATAGTCCTTACAAGCACCTTCCCTGTTGATGCATCGGTGAAGAAAACAAAATAAATATTTGCAAATAGCTGTAATTCTATTTCCTTTATCATTCTAGTTTCGTGATCTGTCAATTCGGCTTTATTCTTAGGATCGTCAATAAATGCCTGGATGACCTTGTTTACATTCTCATTCTCTGAATTGATTTCAACTCCCTGGCCAAATACATAATTAGCTTGGGTAAGCGTGGCCCGCCTGATAAGAGGATTTTTAAGCCAGAACATACGTGCCCTGTCATTTATCTTTTGAAGTGAATCCCTCCCTAATTGCTTATTGTTACTGAAATCTAATTTTAACCAGTCCTGATCTTCAAGTGCTATCTCAAGGGCTGCAATCCTTTCTTTGAACTCATCCTCGTTTTCACGATTAACATGTGATTCAACGGCAATTTCTTTTATCAGGGTTTCAATCTGTGATTCCCTTTCCTGCTCTTGTTTGTTTGTTAATAGTTTCATGATATTATTTTCTTAATATAAAGTCTCCGTTATCCCCAATATCCCGCCATACTAATACTAATGATCCCACAATAGTACTTTCATTCAATATATTGCCTGTAAAGGTATATAATAATGATTGGTTTGTCCCGTCCGCACTCGTTTTGAATATCTCAATATAGATTTCGTTCCCGGTTCTTATTAATTTTCCATCGGTTAAAGTTTCAATAGTTCCAACTACATCATGATAGAACTTTATGAACTCATTGTTATTGAAAACAAATTCAATATCCATGTTTACAGGTTCCGGTAAATAAGACAATGAATAATCTCCACTACCTGTCCATACTCCGCTAATATCGTATTCGCTTATGAGTGTGGTTTCTTTTGAACAACTCAATAAGCTTAAAATGATAATTGTAAACAATACCTTTTTCATGATTTAATTTTTTAATCTCTATAATACAGAAGTTTTTTATCGGGTAATTTTACGTAATCTTTGCCTTTTTGAGTTAATACTAATTTTCGGTTTACTTTTCTTCGATATGAATATTTATCATCATCTATCCAATCAATATTACTAACAAATTCAACAAATCCGTCTGCTTCTTTATATTCGCAAGGCATTAGAGCATAGATATCGTTTTTTGTTGCTTGGTATTTCCAACCAAAATATAAAGATGTTTCTTTTATTGTCATTGATTCACATGACAATATAAATAAGATATCATTCATTCTGTCTAAATAATTTAATGCATATTCAGGTATTTTCATGATCTGACATTTTCTAGTTTTGACCTGCCTAAATTATATTCTGCAAGTGTAATTTCTTTCCAATCTTCAATCATTATTGTTTCTCCTGATCTTTTGTTATCAAATACCCATTGAAAAGGATGGACATTAGACACACATTGAAATGGAAACGGATTTTTATATCTGCTTGAAATGATTGTTAATCTAATGAAGTAATAAATCATAATCTTATTCTACAATTTCGACTGCTTCCCATTTTATTTCTCCTAAATCATTTATCCATGCTTGATATAATTCAAGCTCAGGTTTAGCAAAAGATTCAAAATTAAAAATTGCTTTGCCGGTTTTCTTCCATCTTAATCGATTTGTGCGTGTCCAGGTAGTACCTGATTTATAATTATTAGCGTATATTATTCCTTGTTTTTCACTCATAATCTTAGAATATTTATATACATTTTGATATAATCCCTTATTTTCTGATACCAGTTCTTAGAATCGTACTCTTTTACGGCTTTACGCAAAATCTTATCCAGTATTTCTTCTGTACGTAAATCAACATAATCTCCTGAACTCATACCCTTCATTATCTGCTTTTTTGAACTCTCTGACTAAATCTCTAACAGGCCTGCCTTTTACTTTTACTATTTTAGTTTTCATCATACCGGATTAACTTTATTCAACTTATTTTAGTAAAATGTATTCGGTGAGTTTTCGCTCGCCTGCCACCGATAGTTGTCCAATGAGACATACATTATACCGGACTAATATTTACTTGTTCATCTAAAACAACTGTTTCTCCGTAACCCTCAACACCATGAATAAATGGAGTTGCACCGTACCGGATTGAATCCCAGGTATCATCATGCTTTTTAATAATTATTGGCAGAACATCCCCCGTCAATGGATCAATCTTATATGAATAATTACGTGCATCGTCAATAGTGTGTTTGCATCGTTCATGTATAACTATCTTGCGAGCACTTCTTATCCATGTGATGCCATCCTCAACACAGCCCGGCCATTTAGGTGATGCAACAACATTAAATCCTAGATTAATCATCATATTAATTGTTTCCGGCCTGGCTGAATCTGCATATATTTTAGGTTTACCTGTTATGGGCATACCGAAATGGCTAGGCTTTATTTCTGCGTTCTTAATACCAGGCATATCGTTAAAAAACTCTTTATGGTCATCCAAATCAACACGAATACCCCACTTTTCATACTCAATCATCAAATCAAAGTAATCATTGAAAGGTTGAATCCAAAATCTAATCAATGCCAATGGGCTAACGGCAAAGCCCCAATCACAGCCGTAATAAGGACCATACCACCACGAATTACCCATCTTATCATATGGAGGTTCAAATACATCAACTACCCATTTATTCTTCATTATCTGAGCGTCTGAGTGGCTTCTGCATTCACCTTCCCATATCCAGGCTGCACGTTCGGGATCAACCGTGTACATATAGTCCTTTTCTTTCCGGAGTACGTCAGGGAACCAATTGTTATCTCTCCATGAGGTTTTCTTAATTACACTGTCAGGTGGAGGGTGCAAGACTAACCGCTTGTATGTCGGATCTGTTTCCAGGTCTGCGTTAAACGATACCCATATTTCAGAACCTTCCTTCCTGATTGTCGGAATAAGAATATCCCAACTATCCTCACTTACTTTTTCTGCTTCTTCTACCCAACAAATATCAATACCCTCCATTGATTTGATATTCGTTACATTATGCTTTAATCCGGCAAATAGAAACTCAGTCCCGGTTTTACTTGTGATATTATCTCTTTTAATGTCATAGATTGAATGCATATTGCATAAGTCGATCTGATCGCAAAGTAATTTATGTACACTGTCTTTAATTGATTTCTGGAATTCACGGGTACAAAGGATTCTTATTTTCTCATTGACACCTCGAAGTAATAAGGCTCTGGCAAATGACCACGACCGGGCGGCTCCCCTTCCTCCCCATGCTGCTTTGTATCTATGTGGATGTTTTAAAAACTGATAAGCCGGGCTTATGTCAATCTTTACCTTTTTCATTTTTGCCCCAATTTACTTCGTATTTTATAGGTTCGCCGTCAGGATTTAGATTATGGAAGGATTGCGACAGCTTTTTCAAATTATCATCGCTGCAAATGGTTTTAAACAATGCTATTTGCAATGTTGGATTATCCGATTCAAACCACTTTTTTTTAAGACTTTGGCATGTTTTTATTTTGTTATCGTCAATAGCCTTTTTAATATTGTCACTTTTGTGCAACTCATGATCATAAAAAGTCTTTCGTGAACACCCTGTATAAAAGGCAAATATATCAGTAATTACATAAAGCTTATTGTCTTTTATGACTTCTAAAATAGCCTCTTCATATGATCCTTTTTTAGCCATCACTTTAAATTACATTACAGTTATTTATTCTCAATTTCACATCACATTCATTAGTAGCTAAATCAATTTCATAATCATATAACAATCCTTTCCCTGAATAAATTAAATCATCAACATGGAAAGCAAATTGTATTTTTTCATACATACTTTCTACTGCATCATCAATAAACTCATGTTGCTTTTCGGTTAATTTGGAGGTAAAGATAAGGTCTTGTTTGTAATCTAAAGGCTCCCATGAGCTAGAAATATATTTGTTAATTATAGGAGTCATTTCTAGGGTTAGACCGCTGCAATTAATTTCTATTTTCTCATTGCCTGATTGTAAAGTTAAACAAATTTTAGGAGTTCCATCTTCGTTGAACTCATTTGCAGCCACTTTTATAGGATCACCTGATTTGGCCTCTGTAATGTCTATTTGAGATACAACAGCGATAGCGGCTAAATTCTTTATAAAGTTTCTTCTTTTCATTACGGTTCTACTATGTGTCCTTCAGCTGTAACTATTAATGAGGTTATTTGTCTGCTACCTGATTGAGCTGACACTAAATCATCTTGTATCACGAACTCCGCATCTGTCCCTATTGGTAGTCTAATCGCCACGCCCATTTTATCCATACCAGCAAATGTTAATCTAGCGACAAACCCGTTTTGACCTTGTACCGGATTGTCAGCCGCATATGGTGTCCAGTCATACATAATTCCGGCTAATTCACCATTTGATTTAATATTAAATATATTATGAAAACGGTTATTTCTAGTTCTAAATACTAATCCATTTATCAAGGCATCTAAATCTCCGAACTTAGCTAAATCAACTGCGGTCGCTGTCTTACATTTAAATATAATCCTTGTCATATCGAAAGCTATGTCAACTCCAGGCGGCGCTCCGGTTCCTCTTAATCCAAATACTTGCGGTGTGCTACTTCCATCAACTGCCATTTCATTGCTTGCTATATCAACAAATGTCCCAATGGGATAATCAAAATCTATTGGCCTATCAAGTGTTATTACGTCATCGGTTGCGCTCAAAGCATGAAAATTTGAAAACCGTTCACTTGCGGGATGAAAAAGAATAATCATACTTCCGGCTATAACTCCGGTATCATCATCAACTGTAATTGTATAATTTAATCCTTCGCCTATCTCAGCAGCAACCACTAATATAGTACTATTTGATACCTGATTGAAATGGGCTATTATTGCATCAGTTGTCTGATCTTGTTGGTTTACGTCAGTCCCTTTATTGAAACCAAATATTACTTCCTCTAAAGTTGACCCATAAGCAACCCCAAGTCTGTCTTGAATTTCAGTTGCCGGTACTAACCTGGTTATAATGTGCTCAAAGTCATGACCTGTTTTTATATCTATTACTATTTGAATAACATTTGATCCATGATCGAAAAAATTCACCTTCAGGTCATTGCCATATGCTTTATCACTGGGGTTTCCGGTTCCAAAATCGTAATAAATAAACTCATCTTTTTTATAGAGTATCATTTCTTCATTCCTTTTAAAAACGCATCTTTAACCTCATTGATTGTTATTGCTATGAATTCTAAAGGTACAGATTCTACTCCAAATTTAAAAGCGGATTCTTTTGCAGCCTTGAAAAGCAAATCTAGCATAAGGTTATAATTGCCAATATAATCATTTGCTATTTTGTTTGTCGGATGCTTTTCCCATTTAGCAGCCTTGATAACTTCAGAGTAAAGCTGAATTGGAATTGTGATTGCTTTTTTATCCCAATCCTTGCTGACTTTCTTGCTTGCTGCGTTAATGGCAGATAGTGATTTGAAAACACTATTTTTGAGTACTTGAGTTTGATTGTTCATTAATTATAATTGATTTTAAATTTTTTAATGAGCTCTGAAATAACTGATGTTTTATCGTCTGGATGCGAATAACAATCTTTTCTATTTGTTGATAAAAAGGAAGGTGTTAATGGTTTGTTGAAGGTCATTAATGAGACCCATATTTTACCTAAGAATAAAACTCTCAATCGTTCCCAAAATGTCAATCCCCTGCAAAATATTACATACCCTTCTTTTCCTTCCAATTTTAACGCTGGAAGCGGTAGATATCCTGGTTGATCTTCTGCAAAAACAACTGTTTGGTGTTTAAAGTTTAATGCTTTCATCTATTTAAATTTAGCGTTTTCGGTTCTCATGAACGTATAGTAAAGGGCAATCAGGATAGCTAATATAACCATTTTACAAAGCTGTTTTAGGGTTTTCATGACATAAATTCAATTACTTTCAGGTCATTATCAGGACAATCTTTATCTAAACATGCAAGCCAAGATCCCTCAATATTTACAGGCTCAAGACGACAATTATGTAAATCTTTTTTCTCTATTAATACCCATAATACGCCGGTTTCTTTTTCTTTGAGTACTAAATATTTTTCAATCTTGCTCACGGGTTTTCATTTAAAATGGCAGTCCTCCTTTTAATCTCATCCACTTCATTACCATGAATTTATTCGTATATGCTTTGAATTGAAATCTTTTTAATCCTTTTTCATTCTCAGCATTCATAACCCATTTGTTGAATAGGATTGTTAAATGTCCCGGCCCTCGATATATCGGGGCTTTCTCTTTCATAAATAAATTGAATATTCGTTTCATACTTTTATAGTTTATTTTACTAATTTATTTGTCTATTAATGAGATCAATCAATCCTTTTACGTGTTTAGAATTGAACGCTTTTGATTTAATCATATACGGATGTGTGTCCAAATCTGCATCAGGATAGAAAAACTCACAAAATTCTTTTACATTATACATTTCTTCAAAACATCCAGCGTCTGGATCATCTTCTTTATAAATCACATATTGATCTTGCATGAATTGATCAAAACTATCAAAATCTTTTGGTTTATAAACCATAGCGTCGCACCAGTCTTTTTTAAAATCTTTAAAATTAATCGGTCTGCCCTTCATTTGATTACTAATTTTAATATTATATTGTGATTATGGTTTTCCTCATTTCCTCTTTGGTCATCTGCATGTCTTTGTTTTTCTTTATTTGTTTGTCAATAATCTCCTTTCCCTCTTTTACAAGTTCTCTGATCACTAATTTATTCCCAGTTAAAGCTTCGTAAATTTTCTGAAATACTTGAACAGTATCACATTTCACGATGAACATGGACTCTCGCGAATGCTCTGATTTCTTTTCGACCCAGAATCGGCAATTGCTTGATGTATCCATATAGCAATAAATATTAAAGTTGTCCCGAATTGAATACTCATTGTAAGAAATTGATTCCGATAAAACCACTCTCTTTGGAAACTTGAGTTCGATAAGGTACTCTTCTGTTATAGGTTTCATTTAATTAATATTGGCGTTTTCTTTGGTAACTTCTTAATTATTTTGTTTGCAAATTTAGGCACTAGATTTTCCTTTGCTCGTATTGCAAGAGCATGAAGCTTTTTCAGTTCGATATATTCATTAACGGTGTACACTAAACTATCCATTGTTAAACAAATTTACGTATTTAAATGATTAAAGTACTAATGAGGCTCTTTCATTTCTTATTGTTTTTGAGTTCTTTCCAAATTTCATATATCTTTTTCGTAGAATATTTTTGTTCAGTTCCAGACAATACCCAACACAATACAAAACCATCAAATGTATCCATTTCATAATCCTGTAAAAGAAATTCAGTAAATTCTAAAATGTCTTCAATCAGTTCTTTGTTTTGATTTCTGAATAAGTCAATAGTTTCCTTTTGTTCACCGATAACTCTATTCATGTTTTTTACTGATTCAATCAGTTCTTTGTTTTGGGATAATAAAGTTGTGATTATATCTTTTAATTGCTCTTTATCTTCGTCCCATTGTAATACGGATTTTTCAGGTCTTTCAGTTTTCATTCCTTGTTTGTTTTTATTATAAACAGTACAATAGCCAAGCACCAAAATATTATTCCAATCATTTCTGAATTCATAACTTGTTTTTAAGATTATTATTCATAAAATCACTTATCTGCTTGTATCCTTTTTTTAATAAATCATTCTCATTAATCAGTTCTTTGCGTTGGAATTCTAAATGATCAATATAGTTATCCTGATCAGCTGAATAATTTTTTAGCCTCAAATTTGTTAATTTATATGAGGTCCCTGTTTCCGTTAACCTCTTTTTTAAATAGGATTTTATGTCAGGCCTTTTCATTATTTTTACATTTTACTTTTTTCTGTTTTCGTTTTTACAAATTCTAAGTGATTAATCCTGTCATAGAATTTAGCTAACTTTTCCCATATAAAATACTTTTTCTGAAAATGCAATCTATCCTTTAGCTTTTCCTTTCTGTTTTCTTTGAACAGCTTTTCCCAAAAGTGTAAAGTTTCAGGCTCGTAAAACATTGCCTCTATTGCTTTGTTGGTTCTCATTTCAATTCTAACTTAAAATACATATAGTATCTTTCATAATTATCCGTTTCCGATAAATAGAATCTTATTTCTGTTGGAAATTGTAAAATTGATTCATTCTGGTCTTTAAATTTATTTAAAATATCAAGCATTTTAATATTTAATTCTGCATATTCATTCCTCAGTTCCCGTACCGTTTTATTATTTACTTCTTCAGGTTTCATAATTTAAGTGAGTTTATATGGAAATAATTTCTTTCATTATGAATATATCTTACCACATTTCATGCATCGTAATCCCCAATGTAATACCGAGCAACCTGCTTTATTATCTGGACATGGTATCTGTCCTTGTACCAATGTTTTAGTTTTACAATTAGGACATTTCTCATCCACATATTTTATTTTCGGTTTCTTATAAAATACTTCTTTTAAAACCATGACTAAGTGAGTTTAATTGTTCTTCAATTTCGTAATCATTATTTGCTGCCAATTTGAAGGCGTCTAAAAATAATCTTCTGATTGTATGGGTCGCTTTTGAATCTGGTTTCTTACTAAACAAAGTTCTCAAGCTTCTTAGTGATTCACTTTCACTTTCAGCTAACCTCAATTCTTTTTCATCACTTATTTCAATGAATTTTAACTTACGGAACCATCGGAAAAATACAGGCACATAATGATTCATTTTGCTGTTGAAAACTTGCGTCTCTTGATATTCTTTATAAAATGTCATGAAGATTTCAATAAGTTCTTTCCTGGTTTGCCTTCTTTGTTCATGAGGAATAAAAGTATCTTTGGTATGGTAGGCAGAATGGCTTTTTAATTCCTGACTTCTGATTGAATTTGAATATCCGGTAAACCATTTGAAAATAGTTTCAGAATTTAATCCTTTGTTTTCTCCAAACTTACCCATCAATCCCAGGTCAATAGCCGGCTTAATGTCATCAATTGAAATCCATTTGTGATATTCAAAAATTCTTTTGAAAGCTTCGCCTATTATTTTAGGATCTGTTTGCCTGGTATGGGATGCGTTCCATCGCTCGACTAAAGTATTGATATGACTATTAATCAAATCATAATATGTGTTCCCTGATTGTAAATGTTGGTGCGCTTGTTTCATAATCTTGTTTTTAAAGACTCACATAAATAGTCGGCAAGTTTAAATTGTTCTTCAATTTCTTTTCTGTATCTTTCCTCCTGACCTGTCCATTTTGATATTTTTGTGAAAAAAAATAAAAATCCTCCAGTATCTCTAATACCATAAGGTTTATTGTTCTTATAAATTATTTTTATTCCCTTCATAATACTTTTTGAGTATAATCTTGTTTTTCAATTTGAGATAAATCTTTTTGAAAATACGGCATTGTACTTCTTAATGTATTTTTCCAATTAATTATTTTTTTTCCTACTCCTGTTTTCCATTTATCGTCCACCCAAGTATCATATTTTGTTTTAATTTGAAAGTCGAAACTTGAATGATATATTTCTATTGTTTTTGCATAAATTAAAAACTCTTCAAAATCGGGTATATTATTTTCTGTTTTTTTATTTCCTTTTATTTCTTTTTCTTTAATTTCCTTTCCTTTCTTTGCATTGCGTTCGCTTTGCGTTCGCATTGCTTTCGCTTTATCCCATCTTACTTTTGCGCTCTCACGTGCTTTATTTGACTTTTGCTCTCTTATTTCCATTCTTCTTAAAAGACTTTCTGACCAAAAATATTCAGTATCATTATCAAACAAATTAAAATCATTTATTACGCTTTTTATAGTTTCGTTATCCGTGTGCAATTCGAATGCTATGCGTTCGCATTGCAATTGCATTCTGTAATCAGTTGAATCTCTCAACATCTCAATGATTGCCCAATATATTCCGTATCCCTCCATGCCTAATTTCATCCGCAATGACAATATTTTCTCATCGTTTCTTGAGTTACTATCATGAGAAAAATAGTAAGCGTCTTTAGCCATTTTTATATGCCAATAAATTCAAAATAAAACATACCACGTATTAATTTTTCTGGATGATTCTCATCAATAAATATCTTAAATTCATAAATATATTTATCAGATTTTTGTCTATTGCAGTCATAACAAACTAACCACAAATTTGAATTTCTACCGTCTTTTGATTTTGAGAATGGTATTTTGTGATCAATCTCTATTCTACAATTATTCAAATTGCAGCCACAATATAAACATCTACCATGCTGTGTATTGAATTTTTTATTAAATGTTGTTCTCGGTAATGTCATTTTATTGCCACCTGGGGTCTTTTAGTTTATCGGAATAGGTCATTTTAAATACGCCACATTAAATACATCCACCCAACCCAGATCAATATCCCTGTTAAAGCTGGCCATACTTTCCAAAAAAGCAACATATAACCCTTTTTAGGGTAACTAACCTCTAATCCAAGCCAGGGAATAAAAAAGATGAATACGTAACACCTATTATATGCTCTATCATATTTATCAAATGTCCCTATCCACGTGTCGTATGTTTTAAATATTAATTTGATTTTCATGGCTTCATTGATCTTTTAGTTTATCTGAATAGGTCATTAATCAAAAGGTTCATGTCCATTTTCAATTTGATAATGATCACATTTTAATGGCATCCTAGTCATTTTACTGATTCTTTCTTGGTTAAAACAGAAACGCTCTAATTTATAGCTATATAAATCATTTGAATAAAATTTAGATTTTACGTTTCCGCAATCAAAATATCTTGATCCATTTGAATTATCAATCCCCTTATTTAAAAATACGCAATATTGAAAGCATTTATGATCATTTTTAGGATTGCTTTTGCACATTCTTTCATGTAATGCCATTGCACCTTTACTTCTCATTGCCTTATTACAATGATCACATCTATAAACCGGCTCTAATGATTCTTTCATTGGTCTTTTAGTTTATCCGAATAGGTCATTACAAATTGCCCGTATATTCAAAAACGTGAAATACTAAAGCTCCATTTTGCAATTGGTAAGTGCCTATATAATTTCTATTCACTCCCATGTCATAACCGACAGGGTGTCCAGTACCAAACACCTCAAAAAGTCTTATTTCTTTCTTTGCTGATGGGTCAACTAATGCCCACAAACAAGGTATTTCATCTTGAGATTGCACTGTTAGTATTTTCGCATTTACAGGCATTTCAATTTTTTGATCCTCTGTTGTTTCTAATTCAAATTTCCAAATTGTTTCTTCCATTGTTTCATGTTTAAATTTTTACACATTGTATATATGTTAGAGAAAAAAATATTAAGCAGCCTTTTTAACCAAAGTTCTAGTAAGCCACTTTTTAACGATCAATTCACCGGCGTTAATTTTATTATAAACTGTCTGCCTTGAAATCTTATGAAATTTCATATATTCCTGAATTGTCATATAATTTTTAAACCCTTCCATAGATCAAATGTACACAATGTAAACTTACTATCAAACAATTATTAAACATTATTTACTTACCAAAAAAGGTTTAACTAATTAATTGATAAACCTTCCATAATTTTTTTCGGAATAACAATTTTCTATTCTGATTAAATGATTTTTTTCTATGATATGTTAATTGAAAATACCATAATCCTAAACCAAATATTAACGACCTCTTACAATTATTACTCATATTCCGTATTGGAAATCTTTGTAGTTTATCTGAATTTCGTATTCCCCATTTAATAATAATCCAATTCCAGGCACAGGTTTTGCTATCCCAGATAATTCTTTGTTTTGAATAATTGTATCCAAATCCTTGAATTTGTCTGATTATTGCATTTGATTTTATGACTCCTATTTTTTTCATAGACTTTTTATTTACTTACCAAAAAAGTTTATCCGGTTTTGTTTACCTTTTAATTTGTTCATCCATTGATCAAAATATATTCAATTGATTATTTTCATAATTAGTTACTAATATTTCAATTCTACGATTTTTTAGATTCTGCCTTTCTCCAATAATAATCACATTAAGGTTTCTTTGCTTTGCCTGATCTAAAATAAATGGATGGTTAAACTCTGACATAGCCCATTTACAGCCTGTTTTCTGGTTTGCTTCGAATAGGTCAAAAGAGTCTTGTTCTGTGAATGAATTTGAATAGTTATCGTTTGTTCCGAGATAAGGGCCATCGTTATAAATAAATTCGCCGCCCCTATATTCAATAGACCCTAAAAATATACCTGCATCCTTATTTGAAAAATTCACGTCAGATAATAGTTCAAAAGTGGAGTTGATATATTTGTAAAAATCTATCTTTACGTTATCGCCTCTAGTTCTCATTTGTTCGCCAGTGCCCATAAAAGTAAAATTACTTAAAAACAAAAATCTCAAAGCCTTTTTTATCGGATCTATTTCCTTGTTCTTTTTCCAATACTCCAGTAAGTCCGAATGGATAGGCATAATATAAAACGCTTTTTCTAATTCTTCTTTTTGATTCATGACAACTTGGAATAAATTAAATACATCCGAATCCAAATCATTAACAATATTGTATTTTGCTTTTGGCTTATTAAAAAACATGCCACCGGCACCAAAAAATGGTTCAATATAAATTTTGTGCGGAGGAAAATAATACTGTATCTTCTCAGCTAACTTTGATTTATTTCCAAGTCTTCGTAAGATCACGAATCATCCGAGGTTAGTTTTGTTTTCATAACCCAGTTAACTTTTTTTAATTGTTCCGGTCTGGCTTCTTTCAATTTGTCCTGGTCAGCCTCCCCGGATAATCCATGTAGTTCTGTAAAGATCCGCTGCTTATAAGGCGAGAGTATTCTGATTGATTCCTGTTCTGGAGGTCGTTTGATTATATCATAGATTTCATCTAAACTGTTAAGTGTTGAGTTTTTCATGATTCAAGTAAGTTTTTGTTTTCAAAATAATTGCCTATTTTTTTTGCATTTTCAATTCTATATAACTCCTTTGTTTGTTCTTCACATTCAGGATCACCAATCCAGTCCGCAAAAACTTCTAACCAATCTTCTTCTTTTAAAATAAATTTATCACCATTTGGAAATTCACCAATATCAGAGACATACCATTCTTCATTATTAGAACTCGTTAGTCCGATATAAAATTGAATAATGAGCCGTTCATCTTCATCAAATTGCCATAATGCTTCTGAATTTAAAAAGCTAACAGATCCATCGTCGTTTAAATGAACATGCTGAATAAATCTTTTTTCTTTCTTATCCCAGGCGCGAAATTTTGTTGTCATGATTTTTGTTTTAATTATCGTAAAATGTTTCTTCTTTCATCCACTGATCAACATCTTCAGCGCTAATTCTTTCCTCATCATGCCACTTTACTAACAAATAAGCTAAAACTATTCCGGCAAAAGCGCCAAAGATAAAACCAATAAGGATGAAGAATATAATAGATAGTGTATTCATGATTAGAATTTTTTGCCTCCATATTTGTAACCTCTCATTGAATTATATTTCATTTTCTGCTCAATGAAAAAATCAATATCGATATTTCGTTTTCCACATAAATCTAACAGACGAATAATACTGTCTGCAATTTCATCCTCAAACGTATCCTTAATATTGCTTTCAAAAATGCCCTTGTAATCTTCATCATGTTGTGACCAATTTTTTATCTCATCCTTAAATTGCTTTGTATCGGCATATTTATCTTTTCTAAATGCTTCAAATGCTTCTGATATTTCAGTATGAATTAATGCTATTCTTAAGGGAACATCATTATTATCGAATCCGATTGACTTTACAAATTCATTAATTTTTCTACTTAACTGAGTTAGTGTATTCATGATTTATACTTTAAACATTTTAGATTTTGAAAGTTGTTTTACCTTGATTTTAGACCTATTTTAATTCAAACTCAATGTAACCCTGTTGACAGTCAAATAACTTAAAAGCGTGTACATTGCATATTTGTGAATCGTTTTGAATTATCCCGGACTGCTCTAAAGCATCCATAAAACCTTTTATAAAATTATCAATGTCAGGTTTTTGTCGGTGTGCTTTACCTTGGATCTTTCGTTTTTTAGCTATGCCTTTTGAGTATGGAATTGCAAAAACTACTTTTATGCTTTCATAGTCTTGTTTTGGTATTCTTTCATTCTTCAGTAAATACGTCAAGGCTATTTTGTATGTTGAATATTTTGGTTCTGTGTAGGCTCGTTTTTTCACAACTCTTGGCCTGGATGCTGGTATAGGATGAATATATATTTTTCCTGTTATCGTTCTCATAGTTTTCATTATAAATAAGGTTTACAGGATTGTATTTCTTTTTCATATTTAGCCCAATTTCTTCTGTAATCATCAGGTGAAGGGATAAATACACCATCTACCGAAGCTTTGTTTCTAATCCATTCGATCCAATTAGTCAATTCTTTAGTATTCAAATCAGATGAACTAATCAAGTATTTTTTTCCTTTGTATTCTTCAACCATAAATGAACAATCACGCTTTAAATCTGTTTTAGTTCTGTTCAATGTTTCACCTACAAATATTGCGTACATATTTATGCAGACATGAAGGTATGAATTTTGTGATAAAGTTCTTTTCCCTCTTTTTTGCCTCAGATCGACAATAGCTTTTTTTTCAATAAGTTCTTTTGATCGCTTATTATACATTTCAATATCAAAATCCTTTTTGAAATCGTAAAGCATATTATTTGATTTGTGTTATTCTGGTTTAAATATTAATCCTCCTGTAATTTACGGTCAAATTCTTTTGTCGCTTCAGTGGGGCCCAAATGAGCCGGCCTGTTGATGTCATCTAAAATCTTTATATTTTGATTTTCTTTTAAATATTCAATCGTCTTTTTAGCGTCCGCGTATGTCATTGCACCAAGTTGATTTTCAAGGTCTTCTTTCATCGATTCCGGCAATGAAGATGAATGTAATAAAGCTTCAATATATGTAATTTGACTGAAGGTCATTTCAAAATCCTTATTACTTAAATTATCCGCGTAATCAAATTGTTCTGACCTTGGTAAGTGTTTTGAAATTCTTTTAATACAAGTCTTTCTAATCATCTCACCTTCGTATTTTATCCATACGCATGGTATATCATGATTCTTTTCCCAGACTTTATAACTTTCGGATGTCCCTCTGATTTCATGGATTTCCTGAATTGTCATATATTCAAATTGCTTTAATCCTCCTTTGATATTAGCAATGGAATAAACGCCTTTTATGTCTCCTTTTTTCTGGCCTGTTATGTAATGTGGTTTATGAGTAATATGGGTTTCCATGCCTAAATTAACATCAAATTCATCTCCTTCATAAACCAAATTGGTTTGAAGATTTAAAACCTGACCGGCATCTGTGAGCAACTTCATTAATCCAATATATGAGGGCTCAAGATGTGCCTGTGTAATCCAGTTTTTACCATCTTTTATTTTCCTGGGAATAAGATAAGCTTGTTTTGCGACCGGATTTAATGTTAATCCTGTTTGTGCTATCGAAGCAACGGCGCTTAATAAGCTTTCTTTGGTTGAATTTCTTAAATAGCTATTTTTAGGATCATTCCAAATTTGACACACAAATCCAGCTTCTTTGTAAAAGCGTTCTGACGAAATGCCCATCTTTGTCATTATTGGCTTAACAGGCTCTAATGTTTCTGTTTTGATTTTTTGTAAATCGCTCATTTTATCTGATTTAAAAGTTTTTGATCAGTCTTTTAGCTTTATATTGTGTTCTTCCAACTCATCAGCAATTTGCCTTAACTCAATAATTAAAGTTTCTTCAACTTTGCTGTTTAGACCTGTAATGTCTTCTATAATTGTAGATCCGTTACTCTCTACTGTTAATTCAATTATCTTAGATGCGAATCCTCCATATGCACCTATGTGTTTTAGTGTAAAAATCATTTGTCTTGTATTAATCTATATTTTGTATATTGCTTTATGAATTTACCTCGTGAATAAATCTTGAGTTTTTCATCTCTTGAGATATTGTGACCTACATTTATAAGCTCCGTTATGCGTGCATGCAGATTGATTAATCCCCACCCCTGTAAGTTATCACCGTCATCGTCTTATAGCGGCGAAGGTGTCTTAAAATGCGTGGTTTAGCTTTCATTTTCCTTGCATTGTAAAAGCTTTGTATAAAACTCATTGTTTGCCTTTTCCATTCGCTTCATATGCTCAATGGTTTCAAAAGCGGCCTTTAGATGGATTTTCAAAAAATTGCATCTCATATTTTCCTTATAGTACCTCAAGGACATAGCGTCTTTTAAGTGATAGTTATTCGTTTCAAAAGATTCGTCAGCTGATTTTATGATCTTCTGCACTTTTATTTCAGTTTGTTCTAATTCTTTAGACATGATATTTATAGTTTAAGTGATTTTAATTGCTTTTTCAAGTTTGTTATTTCTTCAATTAGTTTTGTGTTGTGATATTCAGAAAACAATATTAATGCTTCTTTTTCAAATCTAAATTTTTGAGATCGGTCGGTGTCCATCCCCCACGATTTTAACCATTGATCTAAATATTTACTAGTATTCACGTCTTTATCGTTTAACTTTTATGTAAGATACAAAATTAATATTATTAATCAAATTTTTATCTTGGAATACAGCCATTTTTTTATGTCGTCTTGCATTTTTTTTAAACCTCCAAGCTTTTTTATATAATCCTGCTCGAAATAAAACCAGACTAACTTTTTGTGCTGTCCTTTGGGTTTTTTTGGGGCTCCTGCATTTTCTCTTTTTCCTCCGTGTGTGTTTTTCATGTTCTTTTAAATTCATTATAAATTAAATATTTCATGTAGCTATCATTTTGCAATGCCATTAACCGGCCTAATTTTGCACACCTTGTTTGATGGGAGATCCGTTCACCAATTGGAAGGAATGAATCAATTGATTGCTGTAATTTCTTTTTTAATTCCGGGGTCATGATTTTAGGTCGTTTTAGATTGTTTCCAGTTTTTGTACTCATAATATAAATTTCTGCTATTCAATTCCGTAAAAGCATCAGGATTTATAAAACCATTTTCTTCAACGAGCTTAAATAAATCTTCATTAGTTACACAATTCCCAAGTTGTTTTGTGAATCCAGGATTCATTGGAAATGGGAATAAACCTACTGGTGTTTTTACTGCTTTTGTTTGCGCTTTCATATTCGTTATTATTAGTCTAATTTTGGTTTAATTCCACTTTTAATTTCTGATTCAATCATTACGCCGATACAGTAAGTATCTTCCTCCTCTGTACGGGGCCTGACATAGTGCTGTATTGTAAGATAATAACCTCCCGTGATTACGAACCTATCAGACTTATGTAATCGTGTGACGAGCGTTAAATCAACCTCTGGATGGTTTGCCATTAACCAGTTTATATCCATGACGGTTATTAATCTCTTTTTCATGTGCTCAACTTTTAGAGCAAGTGAAGGCAATTGCCTGTAATTTCTTTTATCCAAGGCTTGCATTCTTCTGGCTACTCTGTGAGCCATACTCATTATGTCGTATTTCATGATTCTAAATCTATAAGGATATATTCGATTGCTGATAATGCTTCACTAACTGCTTTAGCTTCTTCAATGTGTTCAAATGGAACATCTAATGGATAACATAATAAATCTCTTATTTTCCATAATCCCTTCAAAGCCTCATGCATTTTAACATTCATAGGATTTTCACCAGATCCATTTAACCAAGCTATTCTTTTTGCTGCTTCCTCCCTGATATTGTGATCACTTTCAGGTTTCCATTTTCCATCTGGATTATAAAATCCAACCGTCCACAATCCGGGTTCTGAATTTATATAATTGTATTTCATGTCAAATAATTTACAGCTACAATAAATAATGCGACTAAGGTACTCACCGCAATTAAATGCTTTATCCGGGTTTTGAAAAGCTCTTTTGTTGGTTTCATTGTATTTGATTTAATATCTAATAAGTTTCGTTTCCATCATATATGGCAATTCTGTAAGGGCTTCACCGTTATCACAATCTTTTAAATACGCAGCTTCATTTGTTTCGGTATCAGTGACTTGCATATCATAACCATTCCATTCAACGGATATTTTCTGTTGATCCATATATGCCTCCAATGCTCTTAACTTTTTCATTAAAGGATGCAATTCTGTTAATCTTTTCATAGCTAATTTTTAATTATAAATACTTTTTACTACCAAAAGCCCGGAGGTCGAAACCTGGCCGGGTTAAATTTTTTACTGCTTTAAAATATTCAAAATCGGCCTTAGTGAATTTTGGATAATTAAATTCAGCCTCTTTTTTTCCTTCATTATTTATTAATGTTACTGTTATTTCATCACTTTCATAATCTGTAATATCATTCCATTTTTGAAATGCCTCTAATGTGTTATTTATCATCACTTTCATTTGATAAGCACCTTTTTAATTGTTAATACTTTTTACTACCAAAAGCCCGGAGGTCGAAACCTGGCCGGGCTATCTCTGCCAGAATTAGCAGAAACTGACAGGATTAATCAATATTCAGCATTTTTTTTGCGGACACTTTTGCATCTTCAACAGAAACATAACCACACTTAGCAGCTACCATCATTTCGCAATCTGCATCAATCAAAACAGCGTTATATTTTCCGTTTTCACCGTCCACAATGTTTACTTTCATCCCAAAATTATCTGCAATAGTTTCAATAATCATCTTGCTAATTTTTATGTTTACTTTAATTTTGACAATAAAAAAACTATTAGCGATCTGCTAATAGTTTATAGAATGAATAGTTCCGGCTTCTTCACCGTATCGTTGACCGTTTGACATTAAAACATATCCAACATGATCGTCATCCTGATCATGTAATAAATATTCAACCTCACCGTCTCCGCAACATTGGCACTCACCAAGATAAAAACCTTGTGACTGTAATTCTTCGAGTTCTAATTGTAAATCTTCCATGCTAATTTTTATGTTTGTTTCTAATTATGAAATAAAGGTAATACAATTAATATTATTAATCAAGTACTATTTTTGCACAATCACACTAATGTAAGTTTATCTTGATTATTTATATTATTTATTTTTAACTGTTCTCCTATAAATTTGGTGTATTGAGGTGGAATACTTTGAGCGAGTTCCTTTTGTCCTAACCAATAAAGTCCAGTCATATCTTGAACCATTTTAACGCCTGAAAAATGTCCCATGTATTGGATGTATTCATCTTTTTTTGGTCTTCTC
>JAZGGS010000493.1:0-2424 GCA_036480595.1 Ignavibacteriaceae bacterium | reverse complement strand
TCATCCCATGATCAGCCGGATCCGATCCAGTTGCCAATGTAGTATGTCCCACAACAGTTTCCGTGTTAGCATGACGATGATGAGCATTTTCATAAACTATACCCTGTTCATACAAATAACGAAAACCGCCTTCTCCTAATCGGTTGTATACGGTCATGGGCATATCACCCCGTAATTGATCAATTGTTATTTGTAGAACTAATTTTGGTGTTGGTGCATTTTTAATTTGACCCAATGCAGTTGTAGCATAGCATAACACCACACTTAAAACAAATGGTAATAGTCTGCCCATTTAAAACACCTCAACTGTAATCATTAAAAAATTAATTTATTAACTCAATTTCGCCTGGCTTCCAGGTTTGATCAAACCAACTCTCAAGCGGACCGTAAAATCTTAGAATAATATTCCATCCTTTGCCAGGAATGGTTTGCACCCAATTGCTTTCTTTTCCTTCAGGGGTTGTTGGTCCGAAATAAAGATCATAAGAACCGTCATCATTTGCCTTAACACCCCTGTCGCTATTCAGACTTGGATACTGCTGATCCGTTTGCAACAATGAGCGCGTTTGGTTATCATAAACACATACGGACCAGAAGTCTTTAGCGGGTACATCCTTTGGAAAATGAAGTTTATAATTCTTTGAACCATCCAGGTAGTTGCCATTAGCATCAACAGTAGCAAGTGAATATTGCGACCCAACTCCTACCATCTTCATTGCCATTGCTGGTGTTACCATTGTTGCGTAATAATAGAAGAAGGTACGTGCATCTAATAACCTTGCCCCATTAACTAAAAACTCGTGGCTGCCTCCTATAAACGCAGTCTTCCAATTGCTGTTATCATACTGGTAGAATACTTCATCCCTAGGGTTGAATGAGAGTGAACGAGCGATACCATTAGCTACTGCCGCAGATTCCGTTAATATTTTTTTCATGCGTTCATTTGGTGAAAAAGGTTTACCTTTTACAATTCCTATTGATGCCAGTAAACCTAAAGTTTCCGGATCTATTGATTCAGTTGGTTCTTCCTGTACAACCTGATTTACTTCTTCATAAAATGTAAAATCATTAGCGTGAATTGTATTGAATTCCATCCCAGACATATTTACCCATTTCTGTTCGGGTGGATTGTCTATTTGAGATAGTGGATATATGTGAGTATTCTTTTTAAAATTTTCAATTCCGGGCTTTGGGTCACCATCTACTAAAAATCCTCTCCATATAAGAAAGTTTCCGTTAGTAGGACTATGATATACGAAATATCCTTCCGGAATCTCTCCATCGTAATCCGGACCAACAAATAAGAATTTGCCTCCTTTACCTCTATCCGGACCTGCATTACCTAAATCAGTTACATAACGAAACCAAAAATCATTTACAATACCAAGAGTGTTAGGTGGGCTTTCAACTACAATTGGTCCATTTTTAAGATCGAGCCAGGTTCCTGTATATATACTTTCTGTGTTGGGTGTTAGGAATAGAGACTTTGAATCCATAAGAGTTTCAGTTATACTGATGGTACCATTGACCGCTCCTATATAGCGCATTCCATCTCTCATTGCGACTAGAGAAGCCGCCGGAATAGTTGTGAGAAACACATCAACTCCACGAGCAAAATCAATATAATCGTACAATTTTTGTGATGTTTCTTGTGTAGGAAAACCATCAAAGTATTCTAATGTACCGATACGGGTTTCCACTTTACCCGGTGTTGTAATAGATTCCGGAATGTCCGTTGTCATTTTCATTTTTTGTGGTTGTGCTAAAGCTGAAAAGACAAATCCCAGAACTAAAGTAGTTGTTAATAAAGTTTTCATTTTATCCTCCTAATTTATTTAGTTACTTTTATCAATAGTTTTCTTTCAATTTCTTGTAAAAGTTTTTTTGATTTTATTAGATTGAATAGCATTTTTGGGAATGCGAAGATTAAAGAAATGATTATCAAGAAATGGATTGTTCTCATAATTGGTCTTGCTTGATCATTTTACAATTGGATATAGTAAATATATGTAATAACTGAAATAGTTGATAGTAAATATTATTAATTTCAGGTAAACAAACTAAGTGTATTCTTTAAAGCAATAAAACATTTGCACATTGGTGAGTAAATATTTCTTTGAAAAATCAAAATAAAATAAAACACCAATCGATCTATAAGAAATTAAAAAAAATTATTTTAACCTCCCTTTCTCTAATTTTTGCTTTTGTAATTCTCGTCTTCATACTTTTTTACATATTTAAAGATGATATAAGTAAAGCTATTCTGGAAAAGGCAAATGACTTACAACAAGGCGAGCTGACTTTTCAGGATATTTCATTTTCCCCATTTGCGCAGTTCCCAAAAGTTTCAATCAAAATAAAGAATTTATCCTATTATGAATTTCCTCAGGACTCAATAAACAATAACGATAAACCAATCGCTTC
>JAZGGS010000492.1:0-11731 GCA_036480595.1 Ignavibacteriaceae bacterium | reverse complement strand
TAGGATCACTAACTGCATGGGCAAACCTTGAATACCGGCTTCTGATGACCCGCCGCTCGTATGCATTTTTGTTTTTTGATTCGGGTTATTATTTTAGAGAAGCAGAACCTGAGCGGGGAGTTGCAGGTGCGGAAGATTTTATTTTCGGTTATGGAGTCGGCTTAACTGTTGAAACTGGAATAGGTCTGCTTGGTGTAAGCTTTGCAATTGCACAGGGAGAATCATTCAGCGAAGGGAAATTCCATTTTGGAATTTTGAATGAGTTTTAAGGTGCCATATAAAATTTGCTCAATAAAAAAAGAATAATAAAAAATGGAACAAAACGAAAACACACAACAGAACCAAGTTAAAATAGATGTTAAACAAGGCGGTCCATATATTGTAAGTGGAACGGTTCTTATTACAGATAAAGATGGAACAGAAACAGTAAAGGAAGGAAAAACAGCTTTGTGCCGGTGCGGCGGTTCGAAGAACAAACCTTACTGCGATGGTTCGCACAGGGAAATTGAATTTGATAAATAATTAATTTAACCTGCGATAAAAATTGATAGCCCGGTCAGTGTTTATTAAATTCAGGAAAAGGATCTTTGCTATTAATTTTTGAACATCTGTTTTGAGTTCTGGATTTAAATCATTTATACAAATAACCCGTCCCATTAATTTTGTAATTACTTTTCTTTCAGTAATTGTAGCTGCAGCTATTTGTGTTGAGGGAGATTACCAGGTTTATAAAATTATTCTTGCTGCTTTTTCCGCATCATTCACTTTATCGGCGGGAAATATTATTAATGATATAAAAGATATCGAAACAGATAAAGTAAGCCATCCTAAAAGACCTTTGGCTGCGGGTAAAATTACAGTCAACCAGGCAAAAGTAGAATACATTTTATTAACTGTTATTGCAATTCTGCTCTCGGTTTTCATTAAACTGCCTGCACTCATAATTGTAATAACTGCCACAGTTTTGTTGTTTCTCTATTCTTATTACTTTAAAAAAGTTCCTATCCTCGGTAACATAATTGTTTCATTATTAACCGGACTTGTTTTTGTTTACGGCGGAGAGGCAGTTAACAACCCTCTTGCAGCAATAGTTCCGGCAGTCTTTGCTTTTCTTATCAACTTAATACGCGAAGTTGTTAAAGATATGCAGGATGTTGAAGGCGACCTTAAACAGGGGATTATAACATTCCCCGGCAAGTTTGGGTTTAGCAGTTCAAAGCTGCTTGTAGCTGAACTGACAATTGTTCTTATTCTTTTTACTCTTTATCCTTTTATTACCCGTTTGTATAAGATTGAATTCACTATACTTATTATGGCGGTTGTTAATCCTCTTCTTGTTTATAATTTGAAAATTCTATTTAAAGATCATTCTTCATCTGACTTGAATAAAATAAGTAACATATTAAAAGTGAATATGTTAATCGGTTTAATTGCGATATTGCTTGGCAAATGAAAAATTTCGATAACAAATATTTAAATAAAAACATACAGCTTATCGCAGGTGTTGATGAAGCCGGTAGAGGACCACTCGCCGGACCGGTAGTTGCGGCAGCGGTTATCTTTTCTCCTGATACTGAAATTGAAGGTGTTAACGATTCGAAAGTGCTGAGTGAAAGACGAAGAGAAGAATTATTCGAAGAGATTATAAAAGAATCAATGGCGTACTCAACTTCGGTGGTTCCTGCAGAGATGATAGATGAAATAAATATTCTTAATGCTTCGCTTCTTGCTATGAAGAGATCGGTACATAAATTAAAAGTACAACCGGATTTAATCCTTATTGATGGAAACAAAAGTTTTAAAAATAAAATACCAACAGTTACTATTGTTAAGGGTGATGCAAAATCTTTCTCCATTGCTGCTGCATCGATCGTTGCTAAAGTTACGCGCGATAGGATTATGAAAGAACTGGCAATTGAATATCCTGTTTATAAATGGGAGAAGAATAAAGGATATCCAACAAAGCAGCACCGCGAATCAATTAAGCTTAACGGTCCGTCACCATTTCACCGGAAAACGTTTTTAAAGAAACTATTAAGCGAAATTCAGCTTGAATTAACACACACACCGGCGGAGGTATGCTGATAATGTTTTTAAGTAAAAAAGAATTAGGTGATAAAGGTGAAAAGATAGCTGTGGAACTGTTGACTGAAAAGGGATACGAAATTTTAGAACGCAATTACAGGTACGGACATGGCGAAATTGATATTGTTGCTAAAGATCCCTCCGATGGTTATACGGTTTTTGTTGAAGTAAAAGCCAGGCAAAATCTGGAGTACGGCGAGCCCGAGTATGCAATAACAACAAACAAGCAGAAACAAATTAAGAAGATGGCAGAGCTTTATCTTTTTGATAAAGAGATACTGGAAATGGAATGCAGGTTTGATGTTGTTACAGTTTTGCTGCAGAGAAAAGGCAAGCCGATTATAAATCATTATGAAAATGCTTTTATGTGATAGAGAATGAGACTTCTGAAAAGATATATAAAAGTAGTTAATTCAATTAACGAAAAAATTGGCAAAAGCAACCTCGTGGCTTACACTTTTTATTGTGCTTGTTGTAAGGTACGATGTAATAGTTCGTTACTTATTTGATTCCAGCAGCGTTGCATTACAGGAACTGAAGTGGCACATTTTTGCCATTATATTTTTACTTGCTGCAATGTTGCTCATTATAATCTTTCCTGAAATTGCTCTGTGGTTACCTAAATTGTTAAGTAGTTTTTAATATTAATATTTGAATTTTTGATTTTTAAAACTTATGAGCTTAGATAATAAAAAATGGTCAGACAAACTTATAAGTAAGATAGATCCGGGATTTAAGCATAGATGGGAAATATATAATGATATTGTGTCGAAAAACCTGACTCAGGATACAGTTTGGGTTGACTGTGGTTGTGGAAATGATTTAATGATAGAAGAATATGGATATCTCACTAAACTGGCAGTCGGTATAGATATGCTTGTTCCAAAAGTCTGTAAAGGGGAATTCATTAAGGCAGATATTAAATATTTACCTCTTCAGACAACTTCAGTTGACCTATTAACTTTACGATTTGTTGTTGAGCACTTTAGGTGTGCAGAGCCATATATATCTGAGATGGAAAGGGTCTTAAAAAGCAAAGGACATATTATCATTATAACTACAAACCTCCAAAGTCCAATAATTCAAATACCTAGGTTATTACCGGCAAATGTTAAGAGTAAACTTATGAATATTTTGTTTAAAGTATCTGAAAAAGAAATTTTCCCAGCATATCATAAATTGAATACAAGACATAAATTTCAAAAATTAAGCAAGAGATTTCAGATTAAATATTTTACCTATATCTCTGATTTGAATTTTATCAGGAGATGGATTTTTATTATTCTAATTATTTTCCACATTATTACAAAAAATAAGTTTTTACAAAAATTCCGTTCAAATCTTATGGTAGTATTACAAAAAGATTAAATAATAATAATTCTGCTCAGATATCTCACTCTACCCGCCAATCTCTTTATAAAATTTTTCGTACGATTAATAAACTTTTTTAATCATCAGGTCATCTTCTGTCATTTTGTTTATTACCTCTTTTGCTAACAGCTTAGGCCGGTTTAAAAATTCTTTAGGATATTCGCTGAAATCTACATTTTCCCGTCATATTTTTATATAATATTCAGCGTTCTTTGCATCGAAGGCGGAGTACATTATAGTATTTGCAGCAGCAGCAGTATTTTCATTATTTATCCTTTTGTAAAAGTAGAGAGAGTTGCTAAATCAAGTTATCAAATAATTAATAATATTTTTAATAATTTTGTTATAATTTGTAATGATACATTTATCAATATCTAATTTATATTCATATTCATTTTACCTATTTTTGTTGTGTTCAAAATGTTTCTGATTAAAGCAATTAAGAAAAAAAATAATTTTACCTCTTCCGGATGAATAACAGCTCAACATCAAATAAATTTTTCGAGGTAACCGGGAAAAGACTAATTGCCTTTTTCGAAATGATGGGTGGTCTTTTCACGTTTTCCGTTCGGTATGTAAAAGAAGTGTTTCTGCCTCCTTACGAAATTGACCAGGTAAGAAAACATATGATAGACCTGGGTATGATGACACTGCCGATAGTTGGAGTTACAGGTTTTATTCTTGGATTTGTTATTGCAATGCAGCTTCATCCAGTTCTTCTCCGTTTTGGTGCCGAAGCTTTTTTGCCCGGTTCTGTTGGTATTTCAATTGTCCGCGAACTTGGACCTGTTATCACAGCATTAATTTTTGCAGGCAGGGTAAGTTCTGGCATCGGTGCAGAGCTTGGTTCTATGCGGGTTACCGAGCAGATTGATGCAATGGAAGTATCGGGCGTTAATCCTTTCAGGTATCTTGTTGTTACCAGGATTTTTGCTACCACCTTCATCCTTCCAATACTTACGGTGTACGTTATTTTCATCGCCCTTATCGGTGCATATTTTGCCGTGGTCTTAGTGCAAAATATGACCTGGGATTATTACATTGGCAGGGTGATTTTTTCTGTGGAATTTGGTGACGCTATTCCTGGTATTTCCAAAACTTTGGTGTTTGGTTATATTGTAGGACTTGTTGGAGCTTACAAGGGTTATACAGCAAGCAACGGAACAGAGGGTGTTGGTAAAGCATCAACTAGTGCAGTGGTTGTTTCTTCATTATTAATTTTAATTTTTGATATGGTATTAGTTAAGCTAACTTTATGGTTATGGCCAATGGGATAATATGGTTGAGATACGGGATTTACATAAATCGTTCAACAGCAATTTAGTTCTGGATGGTGTTTCATTCAACGTTGATGAAGCGGAGAATATGGTGGTTTTCGGCAGAAGCGGTACCGGCAAGAGTGTTTTATTAAAATGTGTTATCAGGTTGATGGAACCCGATGCGGGTTATATTTCAGTTGATGGACAGGAAGTTCTTCAACTAGAGGGTAAGGAGTTAAACTTGCTTCGTAAAGATATTGGTTTTCTTTTCCAGGGCTCTGCTTTATACGATTCAATGAGTGTAAGAGAAAACCTGGAGTTTCCGCTTATACGAAATTTTGATCTGCTACAATCTGAAATGGATGAAAGAGTTTACAAATTGCTTGATGCCGTTTCGCTGGAAGAAGCAATTAATAAAATGCCTTCGGAACTTTCCGGCGGTATGAGAAAAAGGATAGGGCTGGCTCGTTCTATAATCACTAATCCTAAACTAATGCTATACGATGAACCTACAACCGGGCTTGATCCTATAACTGCAAAAGAAATAAGTACATTAATACTGGAATTACAGCGGGCTTATAAAATGACCTCAATTATTGTTACGCACGATCTGCTTTGTGCAAAAATTATTGCAGATAGGGCAATTGTATTAGAGGAAGGCAAAATTATTCACAGCGGAAACATCGATGAACTAGTTTCTTCGAATGATCCTTTCTTAAGAAATTTTTTCAGCGATGAAGTAATAGAAAACAACAGGAGTTAATAATGAAAAAGGAAATAGCCGGGGTAAAGCTGGGCATTTTTATTTTCCTTGGTAGTATGTTGCTGGTTATAGGAATTTTTATGCTTGGCAACAAAGAAGCGTTATTTAAAGATACTTACACTGTTAAAGCTTACTTCCATAATATAGAAGGCTTACGTAACGGTGCACCGGTAAGGTTAAGCGGTATTGATGTTGGTGCTGTTAAAGAAATAAGAATTATAGGTGATACGGTTAGTGTCCTTGAAGTTTCGATGAGACTGCTAACGGAAATTGATCGATTCATTCGCAAAGATACTTATGCAGAAATTCAAACCGAGGGATTGGTTGGTAATAAATTTGTTTCGCTTAAAATGGGCAGCAGGGAAGCCGAGCAGGTGGAGGATGGTGGAATGATTCTATCCAGGGAACCGGTTAGTTTTGCTGATATTATTCAAGAGACACAGGGAATAATGGCTTATACAAAGGAGATGACAAAAGATCTTTCTGAAATTATAAATAAAGTTAATACAGGTGATGGAACTATAGGAAAATTATTAAATGATGATAGTCTTTATTATGCCGCTGCAAACCTAACTAAAACTGCTGACAGAAGTTTGTTATCCATTACATCAGAACTAAACATTGTAACACAGCAGTTTAATAAACTTGGAGCCGGTATTGAATCAGTTGTAACAAACGTTAATAATGTTGTTGCCCGGCTCGATACATTACTGCTAGGTGTTTCTGAAGGTAAAGGAGTCATCGGCTCATTACTGAAAGAAGGTTCAACACAGGAATCATCTTTTACTGCAATTCTTACCAGTTTGCGTGAAGTAACCGAACAATCGCGTATTGCTGCTAGCCGGCTTGCAGAAAATATGGAAGCGCTTAAACATAACTGGCTCTTTAAAAGTTATTTTGAAGAAAGGGGTTACTGGGATGCCGGCGAATATGAACAATTACTGGATGAAAAAACCCTTGAGCTAAATGAAAAGATTGAACTGCTGGATAAAAGGATAGAGGAATTGAAAACCCTTGAAGCAAGGAATGAATAGCCACGAGCTTCTGGTCGTTTAACTTTGGAAAAAATTGTGAAAATATGCAGTTCTAATTAACACCCGAATTTATTCGGGTGGAAGTGAGCTAATCGCAAAAGAATCTCCAACCTGCCTTAGCTGGTTTACTATTTTTTACACAAGCTTTAAAGATGCTGTGTGAAAATTCTATGTCAAATTTAAGAACTCATCCCCAGCCCTTTCCCTTAAAAAGAGAAAGGGCAAAACAAGTAACTTTCTCAGCTTTTTAAAAGTCCCTCCTTTAGTAAGAGAGGGATTTAGGGTGAGTTTGTTATTTTTCACACAAGCTCTAAAACTCAGGGCAACTATATTATAATGTTACTTTAATATTTTCTTGTATATTACTGCAATTAACCTTGTATTTACTACTCAATTTTTAACCATCTGATAACTAATAATTTATTAAATTAATAGTCTGATTTTCAGAATCCGTGCAGCAAAATTTGGTCTGTTTTATTTGATGAATTAATGCTCAATGCCTTCAAAAAAAATAAATAAGAACAACAAAAAGATAATTGTTAAAGGTGCCCGGGAGCATAACCTTAAAAACCTTAGCTTCGAAATACCACGGAACAAGCTGGTTGTGTTTACAGGTGTTAGCGGCAGCGGCAAATCCTCTCTTGTGTTCGATACAATTTATGCAGAGGGACAAAGAAGGTACGTGGAATCTCTTTCCTCCTACGCCCGCCAGTTCCTGGAAAGGATGAACAAACCGGATGTTGATCTTATCCAGGGAATTAGTCCTGCAGTAGCTATTGAACAAAAATCAGGTGCACGCAATCCCCGCTCCACAGTTGGAACAACCACCGAGGTTTACGATTATCTTCGCTTACTCTTTGCGCGAATTGGCAAGACTATCTGCTTTGAATGCGGTAAGGAAGTGAAAAGAGCTACCACGGGAACCGTTAGCCGCTGGCTTGAAGAGCAGCCGGAAGGAACAAAATTCTATCTCGGTTTTCCCTTCCACGAACATGAAGGACATTCGATTAAAGAAGAGTTAGACCTGCTTAAAAAAAGAGGTTTCTTTAGGGTATATTTTAATAAGAAGTTAATCGATCTTAATGAGGAGGCTATCCTTCCTAAAAAGAAAAAGGATGTTAAGGTTGTTATTGAAAGATTTAAAGTAACTAAAGGAAAGGTTAGGGAAAAATTATCGGACTCAATAGAAGTTACCTTTAAAGAAGGTGAAAACCGGCTGGTGATTATAAATGCAGAAACCGGCGGGATGAAAGAGTTTAATAAATTCTATGAGTGCTGTGGAATTAAATATGAAGAGCCGGAACCGCGTTTCTTCTCTTTCAATAACCCGTTTGGCGCTTGCCCGGTTTGCCAGGGATTCAGTAAAACAATCGGGATAGATATGAACCTGGTTGTGCCCAATCCAAATCTGAGTATAATGGATGGCGCTATAGCACCTTTCCGTTCAGCAAAGTACAGCTCGCATGTTAGAGAATTAATCCAAAACGCCAGGGCATTTGGCATTCCGCTTAATATTCCTTTTAAAGATTTAACAGAAGAACAGGTTGGATTAATACGAAAAGGATTCGGTACTTATAAAGGAATAGAAAAATTCTTCGAAAAGCTGGAAGGTAAAACTTATAAGATGCACATCAGGGTTTTGCTTAGCAGGTACAGGGGTTACACAACTTGCTCTGCTTGTAAAGGCTCCCGTTTAAGAAGGGAAGCGCTGCAGGTTAAGATAGATGGAAAATCAATTTATGATATTGTTAAAATACCAATTGAGCAATCATTGGAATTCTTTAACGAACTAAAACTTTCCAAATACGATACCATGGTAGGGGAGCGTGTTCTTAAAGAAATAATCAAGCGGTTAACCTTCCTAAACAATGTTGGTATCGGTTATCTTACAATGGACCGGCTTAGCAGTACACTTTCGGGCGGAGAGACCCAGCGGATAAACCTTGCCACTTCGCTTGGTTCTTCGCTTGTAGGAACTCTTTATGTTTTGGATGAACCTACAATCGGTCTTCACCCCAGGGATAATTTAAGATTGATAAAATTACTTAAAAATCTTAGAGACATCGGCAACACTGTTTTGGTTGTTGAACACGATCCTGAAATGATGGAAAATGCCGACCTCATATTTGATATGGGACCAAAAGCCGGGTTGCAGGGCGGCGAGCTAGTTGCATCAGGATCTTATAATGAACTTATAAAAAATAAAAATTCTTTAACAGCAAAGTATTTATCGGGCAAACTTAATATTCCAGTTCCGCAAAAGAGGAATAAAAAAAGAACAAAAAATATTCAAATTATTGGTGCAAGACAGAATAATCTTAAAAACATCAACATAAATATTCCACTTAACAAATTTGTGGTTGTTACAGGAGTAAGTGGTTCCGGTAAAAGCACACTGATCCATAATATTTTATATGCTGGTGTTGCAAAACTTTTTGGAAGGGCGCCCTCCGGCGTCGGTAAGTTCGATGATATTAAAGGAGCTCAATATATAGATGAAATTGAAATTGTTGACCAGTTTCCGATAGGTAAATCTCCAAGATCAAACCCTATTAGTTACGTTAAAGCTTTTGAACATATAAGAGAATTGTTCGCATCAACACACCAGTCAAGGGCAAGAGGTTACAAACCCGGGTACTTTTCATTTAATGTTCCGGGAGGAAGATGTGAAACATGTACCGGCGATGGATTTATAAAAGTTGAAATGCAGTTCCTTGCAGATCTTTATCTTACCTGCGATGACTGCGGCGGAACACGTTTCAAAAAAGAGATAAGAGAAATTACTTATAAAGCAAAAAATCTTGTTGATGTGCTTGAAATGACTGTTGATGAAGCGTTTAGTTTTTTTAAAGATCACAAAAAAATAAGCAGGTACTTAAAAGTGCTTGCTGATGTTGGGCTTGGTTACATTAAACTCGGTCAGCCGTCCAATACACTTTCCGGGGGAGAGGCACAAAGAGTTAAGCTGGCTTCACACCTTGCTGCAAGCAGGGATACTAAACATACACTTTTTATTTTTGATGAACCGACTACAGGTCTGCACTACGATGATATTTCCAAATTGCTTAACTGCTTCAATCTTCTCATAGAAAGGAATAACTCGGTTGTTATCATCGAACACAATCTTGAAGTTATAAAGTGTGCAGATCACATAATTGATTTAGGACCGGAAGCCGGAGAAAGGGGAGGTGAAGTAGTTGCGGTTGGAACTCCGGAAGAGATTGTAAAAGTTGAAAACTCCTGGACAGGTAAGTATCTTAAATCCTGCCTTAATGATAAATAGTAGTTGATGAGAATGGTTAAAGTTAAAATTTGCTGCATCCAATCTATTAAAGAAGCAAAGCTCGCAGTAAAATACGGAGCAAGTGCTCTTGGATTGGTTTCGGAAATGCCCAGCGGTCCCGGTGTAATCTCAGAGGATTTAATTGTTGAAATTGCAAAGCAGGTTCCGGTAGATATTAGCACCTTCCTTTTAACAAGCAAAACTAATTATGAGGAGATAATTACTCAGCATAAAAAATGCAACACCACTCATATTCAGTTAGTTGATAATGTAGAGATTGATGTTTATAAAAAATTAAGACTTGAACTCCCCGATGTAAAAATTGTACAGGTTATTCATGTTACGGGTGAAGAATCTATAGGTGAAGCGGTTAGTGTTTCTGACTTCGTTGATTTAATTCTATTAGATTCCGGTAATCAAAAATTAGATATGAAAGAATTAGGTGGAACCGGCAGAACTCATGATTGGAGCATCAGTAAAAAAATTGTTGAAAGAATAAACGTACCTCTCTTTCTTGCAGGAGGAATAAATTCATCAAATGTTTCTGCAGCAATAAATGAAGTGAAACCTTATGGAATAGATTTGTGCAGCGGAGTTAGAACTAACAATAAATTGTATGAAAAATTATTGAAAGAGTTCTTTAATACTTTGAAGAAAATTTATTAAATAACTATATCCATAATCAATGAGGCATTATGATTATAAGTATTGAAGAGTTAATTGAGCAAATTCGTGAATGGGTAGTGAACTTTGGCTTAAACCTTCACCACAACCTTCCCAATAGTTTTACCGGATTGAAAAAGTCTAAGCGCATCGTGTAGTTTATCAACAGTAAAAATATTTCCTTCGTGCGGCTTTCTTAAGTTCATATTGTGGATTATTTCAATGAGTCTTTTCATTTCACCCGGTTTATTCCACAAATAAATTAAGTTAAATCCCATTACTGAACGGTTTTTATCTGAAAGTGAAAGGGGGTCAACTTTGGGTCTAGTTAAAAATTGATACATCAGCTTAAAATAATTTGGTCTTGATGAATGAGACATAAACTGTGCGCCGCCGTAAATTATAATCCTTCCTGTTGGTGAAAGTTGTTTAAAACTCTCTGCGAATATTTTCCCTCCTATAGATTCTAAAACAATGTTTAGATCTTTCCCGTTTAATACCGTCTTCAACTGTTCTTTAAAATCATCACCTCTTACAATCACTTTATCGTAACCTTCCTCTTTCAGAAAATCCACCTTTGCACTGCTGCCAACAGTTCCGATTGTATAAGCATTAAACTTTTTTGCAATCCGGTTTGCGTAAATGCCAACACCCCCTGCAGCGCTGTGAACAAGAACGGTATCTTTTTCCTTAAGGTTTCCAAGTTCTAACAAAGCATAGTAAGCCGTTAACGATTGAACAACAAACGCGGCACCTTCTTCAAAAGACCAACCATCTGGCAGCTTTTGCAAATACCCGTATTTTGTATTAAGGTGTGTTGCGTAAGCCCCGAATTTTATCACCCCCATTATCTCATCGCCAATTGCAATTTCTGTAACGTTTTTTCCTTTCTTATAAACCTTGCCGGAATATTCCAATCCCGGTATAAAACTTCCTTTAGGCGTTGCGCTGTATAATCCCTGTAAAGCAAACAGATCGGCAAAATTAAAACCGATGGCTTTAACTTCAACTGTAACTTCATCATCTGACGGATCAGGAAGCTCTTCTTCAATTAATTTAAGATTACCGAGTGAACCGGCTTTATTAATTCTATATGCTTTTCTTACCATTCTTTCCTTACTTTTTGGAATAATTTATTTTACTGGTTAAGTTTATTCATTCAAAAATTCAAATCAAAAAATTGGAATAATAAAAATGAAATTCAAAATAATATTACTGGCAATATATATCCAAATTTTTCTTTTTGTACCTGTTTCTTTTTCGCAGCAGGTTT
>JAZGGS010000491.1:0-10326 GCA_036480595.1 Ignavibacteriaceae bacterium | reverse complement strand
AAAAGAACCAGTATTAAAAGTATATAAATACATACCATCGATAATGCTGATGCACCAAAATTTATTTCATAACTACTGATTTTAGAATCAATATTAAAGTTGCAGTTAATTAGGAAAACTTTGTGTTAATCTTATTTAATTTTTAGAAATTAAGTTTCCATGTCACTTAATAGTAATATTATATACTAATGTGTTGTAACAAACAAATATTTTTTAATATAAAAGGAGACTATCATGTCTAGCAAACTTTTTTTCTCAGCATTACTAGTAATATTCACATTTGGTTTCTTTGCCTGCCAGGATAACTCAACCTCACCAGAAAACTCTGAGCAGGATATTGTAATCCAGAAGTCAATTAGTATGTCTGATGGACCCACAAATCTAATCTCAGCTATTCGAATCAGTGACGATTCCGGTGAACATTGGGAGGTCAGAATCGATATGCCTGGAGATGGGGGAATTGTAAAATTTGAGTATTTTGTTGGAACAAAAAATCTACATCAGATTAAAGGATTAACACCCTCTTTTGATTATGAAATTTCGCCAGGTTTAGGTTTAGTTGATTATTCCAAAGCCAGATTAGCAGCTTTAGCAGCAGTAAATGGTTATATCATAGAGTGGAAACTGGAGAAAGATGATAGTGATAATATGTGGCAGTACAGGTTTGAGATATTATCAAATGGGGACGATTTTGAGGTGAGATTAAATGCCGCTACTGGTATAGTTATCAGAGTAAAGAACTAATTCAATTCTTTGTTGGAGATGGTATGAAATTTAATATCATATCATCTCCATCTCCTAAAACGATTACTTTAAGTCCAATTTAATTTCAACGCAAAGTGGATTGATAACTTCCACTACTATTAACAACAGGTGGTTCCACAATATGAATATGGATTAGTTCTTAGAGCCTTAACTAGTCTGTAAAAACCTACTAAAGCCAAACTCACAAAAAGAACCTAACCGTCACCGCATACCCCCCCTAACGTGTGTTTATTTTTGATTGATTAGTTTTGAAAGATAATCATTGTCTGAAATATTGTAGAAGAATTATTAATGATGTATATTATCACTAAATTCATCAGCAAAAAGGAGTGTTATGAAAACTATTTGTACTTTTTTAACAGTTGTTGCTTTCTTTATTCTCACATTCACTGTTTCAGCACAGGAAGATATCCTGTTTCATGTTGTGCCCCCTGCTAACACCAGCACACCAGGTGATGCAACATTTACTAGTCAACTCGCTAACTCCGCGCGAACATACCAGCTTCTAATTCATGAGAGTCTGCTAACAGATGTGATTGGCAAAGATCTTCTCGGAGTGAGTTGGCGTCTGTTTACTACGGCGACTGCTAACTGGCCACCTGCCGAAGTTACCTTTACCGACTACGATTTTTACCTAAGCGAGAGTGTTACTCCCGCTGATCGAAACCTTGCTGATTTTTCAGCGAATGTTGTAGGACCTCAAACAATGGTTAGATCCGGCAGTTTAATCATTCCAGCTGGCTCTTATACATTTGGCAATACGCCCAACGATTGGGGACCGGAGATGATGTTCGATATTCCGTGGCTATACGCGGGCGGGCATCTGCTTATAGAGCTTCGCCACACCGGCTTCACCGGTACTTCCAGAAGCGTGGACGCAATATCAATTAACACCATTCCTCCCTACGGCACTCTGATTAGCGCTTGCTGGGGAAGCGGTTATACTGCTAACTCGGGACCAAACGGAAATTTCTCTATAGTCAGACTCACCACAGATGATCCAATCCCTGTTGAGTTGACTGCGTTTTCAGCTTCTGTAAATGGTAATGATGTTATATTAGAATGGACTACAGCTACTGAAATTAATAATCTTGGTTTTGAAGTCGAAAGATCTCTCAACTCGGTTTATGAAGTAGTTGGTTTTGTAAGCGGTGCCGGTTCTACTACCGAACCAAGATACTATTCGTTTACTGATGATAAAGTTCGCAGCGGAAAATATACATACAGGTTGAAACAAATAGATTTTAACGGCAGCTTTGAATATAGTTATGATATTGAATTAGATGTTATGGCCCCTGCAGTTTATGCACTTGAACAGAATTACCCAAATCCGTTCAACCCATCAACCAGCATTAACTTTAGTATTGCTGAAGCCGGCATGGTAAAAATAGCTGTATATAACCTGTTAGGTCAGGAAGTAAAATTACTTTTAAATGAATTGAAGGAAGCAGGACCACACACAATAACATTTGATGCATCATCCTTAACGAGTGGTTCGTACTTCTATACACTTGAAACATCACAGTTCAGGCAGACAAAGAAAATGCTTTTGGCCAAGTAAATATTTTTCCCTCCAAAAGAGCAGCTTGTAGGAAAATTAATCCGCCCCTTTTTTTGTGGGCGGATTTCTTTTTAAAGTACTGGTAATTGATTGTGAGTATTTAATTAGGGGAATCATATTTTCATTAAACGTGATTGAATTATAGATAATGTATAGGATACAATAAGAACCTACCCAGTTACTGATTACCTCCTCCTATTTTATTTTAAATGCACACATCTCCAGAAATCCTTATGTAACAATAAGTTAGCAAGCCATAATATCTTAAAGGTTTCATATTCCCCTAACTCATTGCCCTAAAACAGTTTAAATGTCCACATCACACTTAAGTTCTTATAAAACAAGGAGTTAAAAATCAGTTGTTGATAATTAAAAATCCCTACCAACTTTCATTGATAGGGGCTTTAGTAATAACATATATCATTCTTTTACTTCATCAACACCATCTTCTTAGTCTCAACAAAAGAACCTGTTTGCAGTCTGTAGAAATAAATTCCACTTGTTAAACCTTGTGAATCAAACTCAACTTCATAACTTCCTGCAGGTTTTTCTTCATTAACAAGAGTTACAATTTCATTTCCCAATACATCATACACCTTTATAGAAACAAATCTTCTTACGGGAATTTGATATTCGATTGTTGTTGTTGGATTGAATGGGTTGGGGTAGTTTTGATAAAGAATAAAGGAATTTGGTTTAATAATACCTACACTAAAATTACGATAGATATACGCCGAACCTTGTTTTTCTCCATTATCATCTAATGGAGCACCAACAATAGCGTATTCTCCCGAGATTGACACTGAGAATCCAAACCAATCATATACAGAACCATCACTTGCTGTGAACTTTTGTTCTTCTGTCCAATTTGAGCCATCTCTTTTGAATAAATATGCCGAACCTGAATTCAGTCCAATATCATCATCGGAGTATGCAGCAACAATAACGTATTCGCCCGAGATTGATGCTGAGAATCCAAATTTATCATATTCAAATCCATCACTCGCTGTTAGCTTTTGTTGCTCTTTCCAATTTGAGCCCTCTCTCTTGAATATATATGCCGAACCTGAATATGGTCCATTATCATCATCATGGTAGGCTCCAGCAATAGCATATTCACCTGACATTGAAACTGAGATTCCAAATCCATCAAGTTCAGAAGCATCACTTGCGATTAGTTTTTGTTCTTCTATCCAACCTGATCCTTCTCTCCTAAATATATATGCCGAACCGGAATTTATTCCATTGTCATCATCTTCGTAAGCCCCAACAATAACGTAATCTCCTGAGATTGAAACTGAGATTCCAAATGCCTCAAGACTGCTACCATCACTCGCTGTTAGCTTTTGTTCCTCCGTCCAATTTGAGCCTTCTCTCTTGAATAGATATGCTGAACCTGAACTCACTCCATTATCATCATCAAAGTGAGCACCAACAACAGCGTATTCTCCTGATATTGATACTCTAAATCCAAACCAATCATATTCAGCACCATCATTTGCTGTAACCTTTTGCTCTTCTATCCAATTTGAGCCCTCTCTCCTGAATATATACGCCGAGCCTGATCTCACCCCATAATTTTCATCGGTGTATGCACCTACAATAGCATACTTTCCTGAGATTGATACTGAGATTCCAAAACGATCATCTTCAGCACCATCACTTGCTAATAGTTTTTGTTCCTCTATCCAACTTGATCCTTCCCTCCTGAATATATATGCCGAACCGGAATTCTCTCCTTTATCATCATCAAGGTCATCACCAACAATTGCGTATTCTCCCGAGATTGATACAGAGATTCCAAAGTCGCCATATTCATTACCACTTCCTGCTAATAATTTGAATTCATTAATCTGCGCAAGTGTATTTACTGGTATAAGCAGTAAAGCAACAAAAAATATAATTAATTCTTTCACGACTATCTTTAATGGAATTTGTGTAAATAATGTTATTACTATTTCATCAACACCATCTTCTTTGTCTTAACAAAGTTACCTGATTGTAGTCTGTAAAAGTATACTCCACTTGGTAAACCAGTTGCTTCAAACTCTACCTCATAACTTCCTACAGGTTTCACTTCATTAACTAATGTAGCAATTTCACTGCCCAAAATCAGGATTTACAGTTCCGTTTAAAGTTAAGTTTGAACCAACCCCCATCTTAAAATCCAAACCCGCACCAAGAACATAATTGGAGCCGCTGTTAAACGGGTTGCTATTATCAGTTTTAATATATTCTGCTTTGCCTGTAAGATAAGGAAGAAACTCTAGTTGCGAAGATGAAGTAAGATCATTCATCCCCACAAGATCTGCAAAATAAGAAACAAATCCGTTTTCGTTCTTAGAAACAAAAACCATGTAATCCTGCTCATTTTTTCTTCCTATATCTCTCCTAATATTAACACCCCAGATTGTTTTATCACTTGCACTAAATCTCACTTGCGAAAAAGGAATTCTCATCTCAGCAGTCCATCCCTTTTCGTTAAGATGCACTTTGCCTTCCCAAATCCCGTCCCATGATTCATCATCCCAGGTATCGTTATAGAGAACTCCGTCGATTAAAGTTCCGGCAGCATTAACTGTAAAAAAGTAACCGCTTCGCTTATCATAATAAGGATCGAGAAAGAGGGTTATATGATCGGAGCTTACCCACTCATCGCGGCGGGCTAATCGTGCAATAATTGAATCGGGCGAGGTATCATACATAGAAGCACCAAGGTAAAGAGCGTTGTTATCATAGGCAATCTTGATAACTGTTCTTTCGGTTGGTTCTATTCCTTCAGCCGGGTCACGCTGAATAAAATTTTCAAATCCGCCGCCGATATTCCAAACAGCTTCATCCAGCTTGCCATCCAGTTCGATAGATTCAGTCAGTTTTACTGCTTTTATTTTTACATCACTGTTCTTTACCTGGAGAGTATCTGCATCGAAGGCAAACAAAGAGTAGCTAAGAACGGAAAGAAGAAGTATTAAAATCTTTTTCATTTTTTGATCCGATTTTAAAACGGCACAGGGGATATATCGGCTAAATAAATTTTTTGTTAACTATTCAAATAAGAAACCGCAGGCGGTTATTAAATCACCTGCAGTTTCTTTGAATATGAATATTTAAATTTTCAAATTATTTTACTTCAATATCTCTCTTATTCGATAGGCGGTTTAATAAAGTGATGACCGAGCGATCATTTCAATTTTCTTATTTCTATATCTCCCATTGCAGTATTCAACTTTATAGTGCTGCCTCCGCCGTTTAGTACGTAAGTAACTTCTATTTCCCTATCTTCTTTATTTCTTTTTATTGATGATTCCTTAAAATCTGATTTTATATGATCTAATTCTTCACCATCATACCACCTTTTAACATGAAATGTTGCAATTATAGTCGCCTTTGAATCTGAAGGTACCAATAATTCAATATCACCACCTGCTGTATTTAAGTCACTGGGATTTTTCCCATCGGGATAAAGCTCTGCATAGATATTGCCACCAGCAGTGTTCGCATCTATAAACCCATGAATATCCTCAAGCTCAATATTTCCCCCGGCAGTATTTGCTTCAACTTTACCGGTAGCGCTTGAAAGATTTAAATTGCCACCCGCAGTATTAATCTCTGCACTGCCCGAAACAATTTGTACACTGATATTACCACCGGCTGTAGATACATCCGCATTACCTCCTACGTTTTCAACTGAAATATTTCCACCTGCGGTGCTTATATCTGCACTGCCACTAACATCACCGACTTTAATATTTCCACCAGCAGTGCTTATATCTGCGGTACCGTTAACTCTGCCAATTTTCATATCCCCCCCTGCGGTAGATATGTCTGCGTCACTATTGATATCACCCGTTTTAATATTTCCACCTGCTGTCGAAATATCAGCTTTCCCATTTATATTTTTTGTTGAAATATTTCCGCCGGCTGTCGAGACATCAATTGTCCCATCAAGGTCACCATTCAGTGAAATGTTTCCACCACCCGTAGCAAGGTCGAGATTAAGTTCAGAGGGAATAGTAACTTCGAATTCAATATCGTCTGAATCATCACCCTTAAAAATTACTTTTACTACGCTTCCCGATTGTTCCATCTTAAGCCGGTTAAGCTCTTCGTCTATGATATTTTTTACCACCACATTCACTTCGTTTTTATCCCAGGTACCAATTGTAATATTCCCCATCCTGGTTGATAGATCTAGTTTATCGCCTTTATTAACAGTAAAAGATTTCTGTTTATTCTGTGCAAGGGATATACTTGTAATTGTTGTGAAGAATAGTAGAAAGGCAACAATTATAAAACTGTTTGTTCTTCCGGTTTTCATTTTAGTTGTACTCCTGTAATATTGTTTTGGTTTTAAATTTTATATAATTATTATCATCCTGATTAGAATTCTGTTTTAATAGATTCAATTCGCTGTCACTAAACCTGTTTCCTTTTTTACTTCCCTCAATCAATGCATTAAGTGCTGCAATCCTTAATCCTGAGCTTGAATCACTTGTAAGAACAAAAAGATAAGCTTGTTTTATCTCCTCATCATAAGGAATTCTTTTCATTAGCTTTAATGCTTCTCTTCTTATACCGGGATTCTCATCAGTCATCACAACAGTTATAATTGCATCCTTTACATCTCTATCAAAGCTTAATGGCTGCTCCGTATACATTGCGTTTATTGAGTTTAACCTGGAGCCCGGGTTGCTTTCGTTAAGCATTGAGTATGTTAATATGCTCTGTATTTTAGGATCGATAACTTTACCTTTAATATAAACTTGCTTTACTGCTTCGAATGTAAATTCAACCTCGCCGTCTGAAGGATCCGAATCAATGAAACTCAAATTACCAATGGTCACATAATCATCAGATAGTTCTGTAATATCAGAATTTCCGTTTGTGGTTATTATTTCTGTTACACTTTTCTTCCCGAAAAAAAGTGAGCCAATTAAAATTCCAATTAGCATTACCGTGGCAAAGCTAAAAGCAAGTCGCGCAGGAGTTGAGAATATTTCAGCCAATTTTCGAAAAAATTCATTGACATTGCTTAATTTATCTTTTTCCATTCTAAGCGCTCCCCTTAACTGATATCGGGCTGATGATAAAATTTCATCATTAACTTTTGCGCTTTTATTTTCCGATAATAATGCAAGCAGATTATTCTGGTTTTCCAGTTCTTGCCTGCATTCCGTACAGCTCTTTAAATGATCATTAAGATCATCCTGTTCCTTCGATGATAACTCCCCATAAAAGGAAAGTTGAATCAATTTTTTATATTCATTGTGTTGCATTATAACCTCAATTGTATTCTCTCAATTCTGTAATGCGTAAATACCGCTTAACTTTTTTCTAAGATTTTTTATGGCTTCAAACAGATACTTTTTCACTGTACCTTCTTTGCAGTTCAGCATCTTAGCAATTTCTCTTATTTTGTATCCTTCATAATGTTTAAGAACAAAAGTTATCTTTTGCCTTGGAGATAGAGTTTCCAAAGCTGCATCCACTATTTCTGCCAGATCATTTCCGGCTGCTGCTTCTTCAGGAGATAAACCTTCATAAACCAGTTGTTCTGAAGCATTTTTCGTAAAATCGGTATCATCATCCTCTTCATTAATTGATACTTTAAGATATTGCTTACTTCTGCTTTTGTAAGAAAGGCAAACATTAACCGCTATGCGATATAACCAGGTTGAAAATTCACTTCGTAATTGAAAGTTATTAATTCCCCTGTAAGCTCTTATAAATATTTCCTGGTAGAGATCTTTAGCATCATCTGTGCTGCCTGTATATTTAAGCGTGATGGAAAGGACTGTCCGGTCGTACCTGTAAACTAACTGCTCAAAGGCATTTTCATTCCCCTGTTTTGCCTGGTGGATTAATTCGATATCACTTAAAGCCATTAAGTCCTTTCTTCATAACTGTAGATTAGACTCGCTAATGTTTAAGAAGGTTGGGGCTAAACTTCTACTAAAATTATCCTTTATGATTTAATAAGTCAAAAACTGAATTTATGTGATAAGTAGGTGTTATACCATCCAAACCGTTTGGGAAGTACCGCACACCCGTATCAACAAGAGCTGTATCTATTCCAAACTTGTTACCCATTGCAATATCTGTTTCGAGCCGGTCGCCAACTAAAAGCAGGCTGGAAGGGTTGGTTTGAATCCTTCTTCTTATCTCTCTAAACATAAAATGAGAGGGTTTGCCAAAATGAAGTTCAAGTTTTTTATGGGTTCTTTTTTCTAAAGCAGAAATTGTAGCTCCCGCATCCAGCACCTCGCCATCATCAACCGGGCAGGTATCATCAATATTAGCTGCAAAAAACCTGGCGCCCTTTTCAAGTGCACATGCAGCAGTTTCAAGCTTTTCATAATTTAAAGTGCGGTCTAAAGTAACAACCATAACATCTATATCCGTGGGGTCTTCGGAATAATTTAATCCTGCGCTTTTAATCTCTTCAATAAATATTTTCTCTCCAATCGCAAAGAAAGAAGCACCATTAAAATTTTCTTTAAGATATTTTTTTATGACAATTGTAGAATTAACAATCTCTGATTCTGTAACCACCAAACCATTCGCGCAAAGAAACTGGTAATAATCCTTTACGCTGCCGGTTGTTTTATTCGAAATAAAAATTACTTTTTTTCCTAATTTCTTTAGGTGGTTTACAGTTTTATCTGCATCAGGAATAAGATGAGTTCCACGGTATATCGTGCCATCAAGATCAAAAATAAATCCTTTATATTTTTCTATAAGATTATTCAATGCATAATATCGATTTTAAAAATTCGAACAGCTAAGGTTGAAAATTACTAAATACTTTTCATTATTATACTCTGTCTTATATGCAATAGTGAAATTTGCACACAGTAAACCGGGGAATAAATCAGCAAGCGCGGTAGATTTTTTCACAATTCCAGTATTTTTTTTATTATTGCAAATGATTCGCGAATGGTAACGGGTTTATATCCTAATTCGGCTTCTGCTTTTAAAGTGATTAGCCCGGATTTGAGTGGTCTCCTGGCTGCTTGATTTAGTTCTTTTGTTTTAATGGGAGTGATTAGTGATTTATTCAGGTTAAAATAATCTGCAATTATTTCTGTGAATTCATACCTGGATAAAAATTCCCTGCCGCCAATATTATAAACACCATATTTACGGAACTCAATTACCTTGCTTATTGCCTGAACCAGGTCGTCAATAAAAGTAGGATTGCTTACCTGGTCATCAACTATTCTAACCGGCTTACCGCTTCTTACCGTGTCAACAAGCCATTCAACAAAATCGGCTTTACTTTTTAAAGCAACGCCATACAAAACATTAGTTCTTAAAATAGTATAGAGGGCTCCGCTTATTTTTAATACGTTTTCACTTGCTAGCTTTGTTCTTCCGTAATACCCCAGCGGATTAGGTTTATCATTTTCTGAATAGGGACCGTTTTTACCATCAAAAATATAATCTGAAGAGATGTGAATTATGTGTGCATCAATAACCCGTGCGCTTTCTGATAAATGTTCCACTCCTTTAACATTTATTTTCCATGCGATTTCTCTTTCAGTTTCACTAAGGTTTACATTAGTATATGCCGCTGCATTTATAATTACATCGGGCATAAAATTATAAACCGCCTGTTTAATTTTATCGCGCTCAGTAATGTTACAGCAGAGATAATCCACATTGTTAAAAAGTGGTTTTTTTTCGATAGAGCAGGCGAATAACTGAACATTTTTATCAGAACTGTAAAACTCGATGGTGCGCTGCCCCAGCATTCCGTTTGCACCAACAATAAAAATTCTACGCTTTATTATATCTTGCGAATACATCGGCTTTAAGGTTTAAGTAATCATTTATATCTGTATAGGTTGTGCTTGTTCCTGCAGCAATGTTGGCAAGTGTTAAAGCTTCAATTAAATTTTTATTTCTAATATAGTTATAAAAATATACCGCCCCAAAAACATCACCACAACCTACTTTGTTAACAGGTTTTACATCCAAAGCAGGTATGTCTTCTGAAG
>JAZGGS010000490.1:0-2262 GCA_036480595.1 Ignavibacteriaceae bacterium | reverse complement strand
ACATCTTTGACTTGTCTTCTCTAATTGGTTATTTTGTGGAATCATTTGAGGAGAGTTTTAAAGTGCAGTCGAAAGTTGATTACCGTGATTTGGATGTTAATTGGTATGGTGATCAGTTCGGAAAATTATTACAAGAAAATGAAAAACTACTTCCATCTCAAATAATGCTGATCCGTTCATTAATATATTTTAGTTTCGTATTATGAAACGAGTATATAAAAACATTTACACACTTCCGAAGGAATGCCTTCGGCAAAAGGAACGATTAAAATGCAAGTTCTATCTGACCTTAATTTAAAATTATAAACAGATGAAATCAATACTAATTATTGATGATGAAATACAGATATGCGAAAGCATAAAAATGATTCTTGATTATGCAGGTTATGATTCGACTTACACAACCGATGCAAAAGAGGGATTGAAAAAACTTGCCGATAATCAGTATTCCGCCTTACTGCTTGATATTCAAATGCCTGAAATGAATGGCTTTGAAGTGCTAAAAAAAGTTAAGGTTTCAAATAACGATCTGTCCGTAATAATAATTTCTGCACACGGCAGTGTAGAGAATGCAATTAAAGCAACAAAGCTCGGTGCATTCGATTTTATTGAGAAACCGATTGACCGCGACAAACTTTTAATAAGTGTTCGCAATGCAGTTGAACAATCGAATCTTTTAATTGAGAATAAAGAGATAAAGAAAAGTTTAGAAGGTGAGGGAGAAATACTCGGAGAGAGTAAAGCAATTAAGAGTATTTTAGAAATGATTGATAAAGTAGCGCCGCTTGATACACGCGTATTAATAACCGGTGAAAACGGAACAGGTAAAGAATTAGTTGCAAGGGCAATTCATCAGAAAAGTTTACGTAAAGAAAAACCGTTTGTTGAAGTTAACTGCGCTGCAATTCCGAATGAGCTTATCGAGTCAGAGTTATTCGGGCACGAGAAAGGTTCATTTACAGGTGCTGTTCAAAAACGTATTGGCAGATTTGAACTTGCAAACAAAGGCACATTATTTTTAGATGAAATTGGTGATATGAGTCATCAAACGCAGGCAAAAGTTTTGCGAGCCATAGAAGACGGAAAAATAGAACGTGTGGGCGGCGGTAAAAAGATTGAAGTTGATGTAAGAATTATTGCAGCAACAAATAAAAATTTGAAAGAGGAAATTGAAAAGGAAAGTTTCCGTGAAGATCTTTTTCACCGGCTGAATGTAATCCCGATAAAAATTCCGCCTCTAAGAGAACGTTTGGAGGACATACCTATTCTTATTGAACATTTTGCAGATGATATTACTAAAAAACATAAAAAAGGTACTGTTAATTTTAATGCTGATGCAATTCAATTCCTTAAAAGTTTAAACTGGAGCGGCAACGTAAGGGAACTAAGAAATATTGTTGAAAGAATTATAATTATTGTTGATAAAAGTGAAATTGAGAAGAAGGATATAGAATTTTTATTTGCACCTGGTCAGGCATCTATGGATGATATAATTGATGGCAGTAATTCATTCCAGGAGTTTAAAGAAAAAGCAGAGCGCGCTTTTATTTTAAAACAATTAAATATTAACAATTGGAACATTAGTAAAACAGCAGAAATGCTGGAGATACAGCGAAGTCATCTTTACAACAAAATGAAAAAATACGATATTGAAAAAGGAGAATAATTATGAGTACAATCTTCTCCAAAATAATTAATAAAGAAATTCCTGCTGAAATAGTTTTTGAATCGGAAAATATTTTAGCTTTCAAAGATATAAATCCGCAGGCACCGGTTCATATTTTAATCATACCGAAAACTGAAATTCCAAAAGTAACAGACCTAAACGGAAAAGAACATGCATCACTCTTAGGTGAGATGATTGACGCTGCGAATAAATTAGCAAAAGAAAATGGTATTGATGAATCAGGTTTTAGATTAGTTTTAAATTGCGGTGATAACGGCGGACAGGAAGTTTATCATCTGCACCTTCATTTATTAGGCGGCAGACAAATGAAATGGCCGCCGGGTTGATATTAATATCCTATTTTAATTACATCATATCCGTAATTTGATCTTATAATATTTATTGCACGTATCATCCTTCTTCGTTTTATCTCTTCAAATTCAAACAACTCTTCCTGTTCCGAATATTCCTTGAATTTACTCAATTTAATTCCTATCAATCTTACAGCAACTCTTCTTGTGTGTGCTTTCATCATCATATCCCAGGCAGCATCAAACACAATCCTGTCATCATCGGTTGGTTTGATTGTTTTTGAA
>JAZGGS010000489.1:0-3509 GCA_036480595.1 Ignavibacteriaceae bacterium | reverse complement strand
CCCGGTTTATCCTTCATCGGCTGGGTGGTAAAAAAATCTTTATAAAATCTTTCGCTGTAGTTTGCCAAAAGCTCTTCAACCCTTTTTTGATGAGGTGATTTTACAATTAACCCGGCATGATACCTTTTATTAAGTTTCCAGGTAACTTCGGGGTCGTTATAAGCAGAAAGGTCGGGCCACTCCTGTTTAGCAAGCGATTGAATGATGCCCGCATAATCATTTTTTACTTCAGGATATTTGTATTCACCTTCGCCCCTTAATATTTCTATCTTTGCCCATTCACGCCACAGGTTTATACCGGAAGCAGCTTCAACTAAATCTGCAATGTGCGCACCGCCAACGCGTGCAGACGTTTCCAGGAAATATAGTTTCCCGTCCTCATCTGCTTCAATAAATTCTGTGTGTGAAGTTCCTCTTACAAGCCCCATAGCTTTAATAATTTTTTCATTCATTTCAAGGAGTTTCTGATCGGTAGCGGATCCGCGTTTAACCGTACTGCTGGAAAATATTCTGCCTGAATGAGCAACTTCGAAAGGCGGTTTGCCGTATTTGCTGGCTAACGCAAAGCGCATTTCATTTTCATATATTATTGAATCGACATGATAAATATTTCCTGAAACGAATTTTTCCATTAAGAAAAAAGACTGTTCATCGCTAAGTTTATTTATGCAGTTCCATAATTCATCTTTGCTCTGAACTTTTTTTAATCCGTGTGCACCGGCTTGCATTCTTGGTTTAACAATAATAGGAAAGGATACTTTTTCAGCAAAGTTATTTATCTGATCGTGATTTAAGACATGAAGAAATTCGGGAACCGGGATTCCAACATCGGAAGCTCTTTCTCTCATCGCCAGCTTATCGCGGAAGTAACGGGCGGTAGTATCGCCCATACCCGGGATACGAAGATGCTCCCTTAGCGCAGCAGCTTTCTCCACATCATAATCATCAAGTGCAACAATGCGGTCTATCTTTTCTTTACGTGAAAGAAAACTGATGCCGTAAATAACATCTTTTATATCCCACTCTTTGTTTTTATCAGCTATAAAAAATATCTCGTCAATACTTTCCTTTGGCCAGGGTGCGCTCTCTAAACTTTTAGAAGTTAACAGCAACACACGGCAGCCCTGTTCTTTACACTCATGCATAAAGTCGTGTCCTTTTTCGTAGCTGGAAACAGAGAGAAAAGTTAATTGTTTCTCTTCGGGCATTACACTCTTTTTAAATATTTTGTTAAAAAAGTAATTGCTGTTGGAACATTAGTTTAAGTTTAACAGCTTTGGCAGAAAGAATCAACTATTAGCTGAAAGATTTATTTATTAAGATTTGTATAGAAGATGAAAAGCACCGCCTTGTTCAGACAGGGTTTGTGGAAAAATTTTAGCTGAGAAGTTCTGCGGCTATAGATGCACTTAAAAATTATTAATAATTTTGGATTAAAATTGGGGGGTTTTTGTAATTGAAAAGTTGGGCTGTGCTTGCGAATGATGTTATGATTTGGAACAGGTTGCGAAATTTGAACAAAAACGGAAAAATATTCAATCAACCAACTCACTCGGCGGGTAACCATATTCTTCCTTAAAACATCTTGTGAAGTATGCGGGACTTGAAAATCCTAAAGAATATGCAATTTCTGCAATTGTTGCTTCGTGTTCCCTTATCATTTCTTTTGCTTTAAATAATTTTACCGATCTTATATAATTGCTGGCTGATTTTCCGGTTAGAGCTTTAAGTTTTCTATGTGTTTGCATTCTGCTCATACCTACTTCTTTTCCAAAGTTTTCTATGCTAAACTCTTCCTCCGAGATATGCTTTTCAATAACCTCTATTACTTTCTTCATAAACTTTTCATCCAACCCGCTTAGCTTTTTCTCCTCCCCTTTTATTGTAACTATTTTGCCATGGCTGAATTTCTGCTGCAGTTTTCTCCGGATGTTTATTAAATTTTTAATTCTTATCCGCAGTTCTTTTGGATCAAATGGCTTTATAAGATATGCATCTGCACCTGTTTCCAATCCTTCTAGTTTACTTTTCTGTTCTGATTTTGCTGTTAGTAAAATAATGGGGATATGACTTGTACGTTCATCATTTTTCAGTTTTCTTGTCAGCTCGGTTCCGTCCATCTTCGGCATCATTATATCGCTTATTACCAAGTCGGGAATTATGTTCTCTGCCTTTCGTAAACCTTGTTCACCATTTGCTGCTTCTTCAATGTAATACTCATTTCCCAGCGAGTCTTTTATATATTCTCTCACATCCGCGTTATCTTCTACAACAAGTATTATAGTTTTATCTTTATCAAAATCCTCTGGAAATGGTTTTTCGAGTTGCAAAGATGTTAATGCATCTTCCTCCTCAACTATAATCTTTCTCTCTTCCGGGGGCTCATCTGCTTCCACTATCTCATCAGGCAAAAGGTGTTCTTTACCTAATGGTAATGTAACAGTAACCTCTGTCCATTTTTCTTCATTGCTCTCTACTTTTATTGACCCCAAATGCAGTTCTACCAACTCTTTAGTTAATGCAAGACCTATACCGGTACCTTCCCATTCTCTTGTGCGTGAACTGTCAACCTGGTAAAATCTATCGAATAACTTTGGCAGCTCTTTTTCCGTTATTCCTATCCCGGTATCTTTTACTTTTATTTCTACAAAATTATTGTCTGTTTCATTAACGCTTATTGTTACTTTGCCACCCCCGGGTGTAAACTTAAACGCGTTTGATAGCAAATTCGTAAATACCTTCTCCATTTTTTCTTTGTCAAAGTATAACTCAATTTCAGCATTAGTGCTTTTAACTTTAAGTATTATATCTTTTGTTTCTGCCAAAGACTCGAAGGACATAGCAACTCCTTTTATAAATGCTACTATGTTACTACATGATGTTTTGAGTTTTAATCCTCCCGCTTCAAGCTTAGAAATATCCAGCAGCTGGTTGATAAGATTGAGTAAACGGTTTGCATTTCTTTTTATCAATCCTGCTTTTTTCTTTGTTTTCTCTTCTAACGTTTCTGCGATGATACTTTCGCTCGGTCCTAAAATTAATGTTAATGGTGTACGGAATTCATGAGATATATTTGCAAAAAAGCGCGACTTCATCTGGTCAACTTCTTCCAATTTCTCGGAATGTTCATGTTCAAGTTTCAATTGATCTCTTAGACGTTGACGATTTAAATAAAGTCTTGTTGAAGTTGAAAATAATACAACAGCAAATACTCCATATAATATATAAGCCCACCAGGTTGCCCACCAGGGAGGTGTTATAATAATTCTTAAGGAAGTTCCTTCTTTATTCCAAACACCATCATTGTTTGAACCTTTAATCCTGAACGTATACTTTCCGGGATCCAGGTTTGTGTAAGTTACAAACCTTCTACTCGCATCGGTGTAAGTCCAGTCTTTATCAAAACCTTCCATAAAGTATGCATACTTGTTCTTTTCAGGAATGTGAAAATCCAACGCGGCAAACTCAAAGGATATTACATTATCATCATAAAGCAGTTCAATTTCTTC
>JAZGGS010000488.1:0-2150 GCA_036480595.1 Ignavibacteriaceae bacterium | reverse complement strand
CGTGAATGAGCACATCTGCATCTGAATGGCCCAGCAGGCCTTTTGCAAAAGGGATCTCGATTCCGCCCAGAATCAGTTTTCGACCCTTTACCAGTCTGTGAACGTCATACCCAATTCCGATGCGCATCTTTCTTTTCTATAACGATTCACTTATTAAAATGTTTAAGTTTTTAGTTGATTTGCCGATATCGTAAATGTTAAAATTCACAAATCGTCACTGCCGGATTTCCAGCCGGGGTTATCGGCAAGTTAGTGGGTTTTTATCTTGACGACTTTTAAAATAAGTTCTCGGGATAATTGGTAATTTATTTGAAATCTATTATGTTTCATTGCTAACGCTGCCACCATGCAAGGAGTTTAAACATGTCAACTAAATTTATCGTACTGGCCTTCACCTTGTTTATTTACATTTTGATCATTATTGCGTTTCAAAAAGCAAAAGTAAAGTATTCCGGGGGTAAAATAGGCGATGTAATTAACCTTATTCTAATTACAGTAATATTATTGTTCGTCTCCGATTGTGTGCTGTTACTAAGGGACTATTTTGCCGAAAATATTACTTTTATGATTCAGACATTATTTAGAACCACGGCACTTTCTTTTCTGGCATATGGCGGGTCAAGGGTTGCCAGCAAATGAGCTTTAAGGTGGGGGTAAAGCGGCCTTTGTCAAAATTTGCGATCCAACATGTCTGGAGTGCTGCGGGTAATCTCGAAGTGGTTTCAAAACCACTTCTCGTCTCTCTAATCGGTGCTATTCTCACCCTGACCGTGTTGTTCATCCCTTTGCAAGGTAGTTATTAAATTATCGATCACCTGACTCATGGATGACTTTTTGAATTGGTGCTCTTTGAAGTGAGAAAGTAATTTTTCTGTTTCCACCATAATATTGCGAGTGAGCCGGCGACCGATGATATGTTCGGCTTTGTCAAGAATACCGATAATAAACTTGTTGAAGTTCTCAATTAAGAGGGCCCTATTCATCTTGTTTTCCTTGTAAGCCCTCATAACTCCCGAAATTGTATGCATGAAGGAAGCTGTAGGATTAGCCGGATGAAAACCTTCAAATAAATTAATCGGGCGAGTGACCATCTCGGACTTACATTCTTCTAAAATATCAATTAGTTTCCTGCCTAACTCTGATTCCAGATTTCTACATACCGTCTGTAATACCTCGCTGTAAACGGTGATGATGGAAATATAATCGGCATCTTTACCGATGACTTCATCTTCGGGTTGTGCCTCCTCATTTATTTCAACCATCCCGGAAGAGATTAATGAATGCAGGGTCTTGTAGGCGGTAAATTGGTCGGAGGTGGCAAATGCGTCATAACCGCATCCGTGAAATATGTCTGCAACGTTTTTCTCTCCGTCAATTATTATCAACATTTGCAATTCGGCGCTATCGAGCTTTAGTTCTTCTTGGTCTTCTTTTTGCTCTGATATTTTGAATATTAGGTTTTCGTTCGGAATTTGCTTTTTAAAAATCGACATTTCGTCGATGCGACGAGAGGCTTCCATGATGATTTTTAGTACGTTAATTTTGACCTTCACAAAACCTTTAAGGTTTACCTGAGTATCTTTGTACTCAAAATCTCCTTTTTCCCATTTAAATAGATTAAAAAGAATCACTTCTGTCTGTTCCGCCAGCATTTCATTCAATTCATCTAACGTAATGTCCCCATTTTCCAATAAATATTTCCCGAGCGCCTGTTTTTTTTCTTTGGCGGATGCCAGACAGCTTTTTAGCTTTTCGGCTGAAATTAAGCCTCTTTTTTTTAACAGGTATCCGAGACGGGCTTCTCTTCGAGATCCCATGGCATATATAACCGCGCCTTCATTAAAATAAATGCGCGCCTCGTCCTTACCATTGGTAGCCCGAAATACACCGGTTTTTTCGTCATTATGCAGCATCTGCATTATACTGCTGAGATAGAAAGTTTCAAAATTCCCCTTGAGTGACATAATGTTTTCCGCTCCTTATAAGGATGAATTCCGATGGGGTAATAACGTATTGAAAATTGGTATTATATCACAAGCTATTTTCACATCAATATTAAACTTGGCCTGCCTTGCAGCTTTTTAATACCCTGACCCCTGAACGCATTAATATGCAACAATAATAAGCGGAATGAATTATCAGCAGCGACC
>JAZGGS010000487.1:0-6386 GCA_036480595.1 Ignavibacteriaceae bacterium | reverse complement strand
AACAATATTCCATATTCACAAAAGGGATATTCGGAAGTTAGAGAGAGTTCTTTTTCACTTGTAATAGTACCAGTAAAAATAATGGCATTGCTGGTTGCAATTGTTGGTCTTTTGGCAATGATCTTCGAGATTAAATATTTTACTGAATATTCTGTCCAGATATATATAATTAGGTTATCATCCACACTTATCGCTTTTTCAGTTCTGTCATTATTAACCACACAAACTGCAGAAAAATATTCCATCTACTTTGTTCACCTGCTGTTGCTTACAATTATCATCTCTTCGGGCTTAATGATTTTTTACCTTCCCTCTACTCTGCTAGTAAACTCAAGTATAATCGGTCTCATGGTTTTTACATCAGCACTATTTTTAAGCTGGGAAGTAAGGCACCAGATAATTGTGGCAATTTATTATAACGTGGTATTTGCCGGGGCAATACTTCTTAACAACCGTGCTGTTTACTTTTTACCCAATATGTTCGAATCCGTAATATTTGTTTCAGTACTTAGTATAGTTTCGATTGTTGCCTGTGCAATAAATTTTAAAATGAGACTAATGCTTGCAGAGAAAAATATTTCAATTGAGCTTTCAGAAAAAAAATACAGGTCAATATTCCATAATTCGGCTGAAGGGATTTTCCAATCAACCCTGGGCGGAAAATGGTTAACACTTAATAAAACCTGTGCCGATATACTAGGTTATGATAAAACCGATGAGCTAGCACGTGTAGATGTGAACGATCTTCATGTAAATCCTGATGAACAGACCAAAATTCTTAATGAACTTAAAGAAGAAAAACAGGTAGTTAACCGCAGGATAAAACTAAAGAAAAAGGATGGAACCGAAGCGGTTGTTATTTTGAATAACCGGTTGGTTACCAGCGAAGACGGCAGCCAATATCTTGAAGGAAATATACACGACGTAACTGAGCAGACCAGAGCAGAGGAAATGCGCCGACTTGCAGAGGAAGCATTAAGAGCTGAGAAAATAATATCTGAAAACCATGCCAAAGAAGCATTAAGACTAAGCGTAACCAAAAGCAAATTCCTGGCAAATATGAGCCACGAAATAAGAACCCCAATGAATGGTATTTTGGGATTTCTTACACTTATTGAAGCTGGTGCGTACGAAAATAAGGATGAGCTTAAACAATTTTCATCAAGTGCCAAATACTCAGCCGAATCGTTACTGAATGTTATTAATTCGATTCTTGATTTATCAAAAATTGAAGCAGGTAAAGCAGAAATAGAAGAACAGGATTTTAATCTTACAAAAGTTATTAATCATTCTATATCTGTTATTACCTCAAAAGCAATAGAAAAACAGATTACCATCTTTCAAGAAATTCCGGATAATGTGGAAACAGATTTAATAGGCGATCAAACAAAGATAAGGCAAATACTTATTAATCTCTTAAGCAATGCTATTAAATTTACTTCAAATGGTTCTATTGAAATTAAAGTTAGAACTAAACGTGAAGAAGAAAACAATGTAAGATTATTTGTTTCTGTTATTGACACTGGTATTGGAATTTCTGTCGACAAAGTAAATAAACTCTTTAAACCCTTTTCACAGGTTGATGGTTCAGAAAGACGGCAGCTTGGTGGCACCGGTTTGGGCTTAGTAATTTGTAAGGAGTTTGTAAACCTGATGGGTGGCAAAATAGGAGTATCGAGTGAGGAAGGTAAAGGAAGCAGTTTTTATTTTGATATAAAAGTTAAAGCACAGTTTGCCGCCACTGCGCAGGATAGCTATGATGGTGACGTAGTTGTACCAGAGCAAAAGGAAACGGAACCGGTTGTGTTAGAGAAGAAAGATGAAAAAGAACGTACAACCACACGAAGCGAACATCATATTCTGCTGGCAGAAGATAACCTGATAAATCAAAAAGTTTCTACAAAGATACTTAACCGGGCAGGTTATAATGTAACAGCCGTTGGCAGCGGCGCCGAAGTGCTGGAAGCAGTTGATAAGAATAAATTTGACCTGATACTAATGGATATTCAAATGCCCGGGATTGATGGATATGCAGCAACAAAAGAGATTCGAAAACTGAATAACGGTTATTCTGAAATTCCGATTATTGCTTTAACAGCATACGCACTCAAGGGCGACCGCGAAAAATGTATTAAAGCCGGGATGAATGATTATCTTACAAAACCAATAAGTGCAGATAAGCTTATAATTAAAATTGATACGTTACTTAAAATCAATCAGTATAAGCCGGAACCTGTTGCCGAAGTTTTACAAAATGAGCCGGTGATTTTTGATTATGAGAGATTGAAAAAAGTAAGTATGGGCGATGTAGAATTTGAAGAAGAACTGCTTACATCCTTTATAGAAGATATTAATAATAAGTTGGATAAGATGACGGAGTTGGTAAACTCAAAGGATATGGTTATGATAATGGAACTGGCACATACAATTAAAGGAGCAAGTTATTCAGTTGGTGCCCAGCAGATTGGCGATGAAGTGCTTGCTATTGAAATATCTTGCAAAAGCAATGATTATGAAAGCGTTTTTGAGCGAATGGATAAATTAAGAACAGCAGTTTCCAATACCAGGTCTGAAATAAAAAAAATCCTCGGTTAATTAACAAATCAAAAGAATAAAACTTATCCTTTTTAAACAGTTACCCGAAGGATCTTTCAGATAAACCGGCAGGGATATTTTGAAGAGGGGCGCAGGATTCATCTTGCTGTAAAGACCAGAATAAATTATTAACTGTTTTAACAGTTTAAAAACCTCAGAAAGAAAAAGCCGGTCTAGTTACCGGTTTCTTCTGCTACAGGTACATTTTCCTGTTCAAATTTAGTAAGAACATTTTTGATTATTTCAATTGCCCAATCAATTTCATCCTTAGTAATAACAAGTGGCGGCGCAAACCGGATTATATCTCCATGGGTTGGCTTTGCAAGTAAGCCGTTATTCTTTAACTCAACACAAACATCCCATGCAGTCTTTCCGCTTTTTGAAGGTTTTATTACAATTGCATTTAGCAGTCCTTTTCCTCTAACAAGAGTTACGATATTAAGTTCCTCAGTTAACTTTTGCATTTTGCTGCGGAAATATTCACCAAGCTCGGCAGCTTTTTCTGAAAGGTTTTCATCCTTAAGTACCTGCAGTGCTGCAATTGCAACCTTGCCTGCAAGCGGGTTGCCTCCAAAAGTTGATCCATGCTGACCCGGTTGTATGCTAAGCATTACTTCATTATCAGCAAGCACAGCAGAAATTGGAATAACACCGCCGGATAATGCTTTACCAAGAATAAGAATATCGGGTCTCACATTTTCATGATCGGAAGCAAGCATTTTACCGGTTCGTGCAAGTCCTGTTTGTACTTCATCACAAATAAGCAGAACGTTTTTTGCTTTACATAACTTTTCCGCTTTTTTCAAGTAACCATCATCAGGAACAAAAACTCCGGCTTCGCCCTGTATTGGTTCTACAAGGAATGCTGCAACGTTGAGATCTTCCAATGCATTTTCTAACGCAGGAATATTGTTATAAGGAATTATTTCAAAACCCGGCAGGTAAGGACCAAAACCGTCTCTGCATTCAGGATCAGTAGAAGCAGAAATTGCCGCCATTGTTCTTCCATGAAAATTTCCTTCGGCAAATATTATTTTTGCCTGGTTATCCGGAATCCCTTTTACTGTGTATGCCCATTTACGTGCAAGTTTTATAGCAGTCTCATCTCCTTCAACGCCTGTGTTCATAGGCAGGACTTTATCATACCCAAAATATTCGGTGATAAATTTTTCATACTCTCCCAAAACGCTGTTATAAAACGCGCGTGAAGTTAATGTAAGTTTTTTTGCTTGTTCGGTTAAAGCTTTAATAATTTTTGGATGGCAGTGTCCCTGGTTTACAGCAGAGTATGCAGAGAGAAAATCGAGATACTTTTTGCCTTCTACATCCCAAACCCAAACGCCTTCACCCCTGTCTATAACAATATCTATCGGGTGATAGTTATGAGCGCCATACTTATCTTCAAGTCGAATATAATCTTGTGAAGTCATCGTAAAATTCCATATTTAATTAAAAACAACTGATTTTTGTCTCGCAAAGTTAAACTTATGTTCCGTTACTTTCAATGAAATTAGTTCCTTTGAAAAGAAAAAAAAGGAAGAATAAATAAATAATTACTAATTTAGGAGTCGAAATCAATCGTCAGGATTTCTTTATAAGGAAAGGAAAAAAATATGGAAGTTGAAACACATTCGATATACTTTAAAACCAACGGCAACTGCGATTTAATTGATATAACTAGAAAAGTTGAAGCTGTTATTGTTGAAGCAGATTTTGATGAGGGGAGTGTGCTGATTTTTGCCGGAGGTTCTACAGCCGGAATTACTACAATTGAATTTGAACCGGGATTGCTGCAGGATTATCCAAAATTCTTCGATCGTATAACCCCGGTAAATATTAATTATGAACATGATAACACCTGGCACGATGGAAATGGTCATTCACACGTAAGAGCTTCTTTACAGGGCGCTTCGCTTACGGTTCCTTTCGTTAATGAAAATCTTACACTTGGAACGTGGCAACAGATCATTTTTGTTGATTTTGATAATCGCCCGCGCAGCAGGGAAGTAGTTGTTCAGCTAATGGGTAAGAAAAAAGTAGAATAAAAATATTATTTAACAATAAGATTCTTAAAACACTCAGAAACACTAAGTAATATATTTTCCTTAAGTTCTTATATTATTTTGCTAACTCTGCTAAAATTATTGCCGAAGCCAAAGCTACATTAAGCGATTCTGCTTTTCCTTTCCCGGGGATTGTAACTTTCTTTTCGATTATAGTAAGTAATTTTTCTGAAGGTCCTCTCGATTCGTTAGCCAGGAATAAGAGTGTATGTTTCCCCTTTTTAAAATCATAAATATTTTCTCCATCTAAATCGCTGCATAAAAATTCATAACCGGATTTCTTTAGAACTGCTATCTTATCAAGTGCAACATCTTCAAATATATTAACATGAAAAACCGATCCCATTGATGCGCGGATTACTTTAGAATTAAAAATTTCAGAAGATTCTTTACTTAGAAAGATGTTTTGAATGCCAAACCAATCGCAGGTGCGTATTATTGTTCCAAGGTTACCGGGATCGGAAATATTTTCGAGATAGACTAATAGCGGATCATCAAAAGAAAGCAAGTCCAATTCGTTTTTTTTTATTTCAAATACTGCAGCAATACCTTGTGGAGTTTTAGTATCTGAAACTTTTTTAAAGTTTGCAGATTTAAGCACAGCAACTTTAAAATTCCTGCTCTCCAGGTTTTTAACGAACTGAATTTCTTCCGAAGCAAATTTATTTGTAACAAAAACTATCTCGCAATTAAAATCACTTTCAATTCCTTCGTAAACAGATTTCTTTCCTTCAACAATAAACTTTTTTCCACTCTCCCTGAATTTCTTCTTTAAAAGTGATGAATAATATTTTAACTCATTTTTAGAGATCATATAAGGGGTTTATAATCCTGGTTTTTATTCTCATCCATTCCTTCTTCTAACTGTTTAATATAATCCCAGGAATATATCCCGGTGTTATGTCCGTCCTTCCAGGTAACCTGTATTGCGTATTCTCCAACAACTTCTATATTTTTTACCTGGTACATTTCCGGTGTAACAACTGTTGGGGCAGGCGGGCGGTAAGTTTTTAAAAGAATGGTTTCTCCTTTGCAGCCGGCACAGGGGCATTCATCCCGCATATATTTAAGCGATAAAATGGTTTCGGTTGAATCTTCCCAGGTTATCTTAAGTTTATCTTTATTAAAAATTTTTACTTGCTTTGGGCTCATATCAAATTAATAAATTGTTAAAAAACCGTTTCTATTTTAGTTAAATTATTTTTCTACTTCAATTTTACGGGTGTAATTTATAAAATTATCTTTTATCTTTGGCGTAGAATTCAAATGTTATGTTAAATAAGTAAGAAAAGGAATTAAGATTACTATTTAAGTGGCATACAATCCTATAAAACTGTAATCTGAACAAATGGATACGTCATCAATAGAACTTATTTTGTTTTTCCTCTTTATTGTACTATCCGGATTTTTAACTGCCTCAGAAATTGCCATTTCATCTTTTGGTGATAATAAAATTGAAGAATTGAAAGAAAAAAAGGAGAAGCTTTTTTCTCTGTTCGAATCAATCCGGGATAAACCTGAAGACCTGTTCGGTACAATTAAGCTGATAAATATCATTTCAATTATTATTTCCTCTATGGCAGGATTTCACTTTTCACAGCTTCAATTATACCCGAAACTAGTAAAATCGGAATCAGCTTTTCTGCAAGAGTACGGTACGGTTATTTCGTTTATTATTGCTCTGCTGGTTATTTCCACAATAATATTAATTTTTACTTTACTTATTCC
>JAZGGS010000486.1:0-9444 GCA_036480595.1 Ignavibacteriaceae bacterium | reverse complement strand
AGGAATCCGGCAATGTTAGCACCGTTTACGTAGTTACCCGGAGTTCCGTACTTTTCAGCAGTTGTAATACAGGTTTCGTGTATTCTCTTCATAATTTCGTGCAGACGATTATCTACTTCTTCCTTTGGCCATGGAAGGCGCATAGAGTTCTGCGACATTTCCAACCCTGATGTAGCAACTCCACCTGCATTAGAAGCTTTGCCCGGCGCATATAAAATTCCGGCTTCATTAAATACATCGTAACCTTCGGCTGTGGTTGGCATATTTGCTCCTTCGCAAACACACATGCAGCCATTCTTAACAAGCTCTTTTGCATCTTCCTCGTAAATTTCATTTTCGGTGGCGCAGGGAAGTGCTACATCTGCTTTAACGCCCCAAGGTTTTTTACCTGCAAAGAATTCAACTCCAAACTCTTTTGCGTAATCTTCAACTGCATCTTTATTGCTCGATCTTAACTTCAGCATATAGTTAACTTTATCACCGCTAACGCCATCGGCATCGTAAATAAAACCATCCGGACCGGAAAGAGTAACAACTTTACCGCCAAGCTCATTAACTTTTTGTACAGCGCCCCAGGCAACGTTTCCAAATCCGGAAACAGCTACTACCTTTCCATCAAAAGTAGTGTTTTTAGTTTTTAACATTTCCTCAGTAAAATAAACAACTCCAAAACCTGTGGCTTCCGGTCTTATCAAAGAACCGCCCCAATTAATTCCTTTACCTGTTAAAACTCCAGTCGATTCATTTCTTATTCTCTTATACTGTCCGTAAAGAAATCCTATCTCTCTTGTGCCAACACCAATATCGCCAGCCGGAACATCAGTGTTCGGCCCAATATGTCTAGAAAGTTCCGTCATAAAGCTCTGGCAAAAACGCATTATTTCATTATCACTTTTACCTTTAGGATTAAAATCTGAACCGCCCTTACCGCCGCCCATTGGAAGTGTTGTAAGTGCATTTTTAAACACCTGCTCGAAAGCTAAAAATTTAAGTATGCCGAGAGTTACTGATGGATGAAACCTTAAACCGCCTTTGTACGGACCAATTGCACTGTTCATTTCTATACGGTAACCCCGGTTAATATGAATATCTCCCTGATCATCCATCCACGGAACCCTGAACATGATAACCCGCTCGGGCTCAACCATTCTTTCCAGTATTTTCATGTAACTGTATTCAGGGTGTTTTTGAAGTACTAATTTTAATGATCCGAGCACCTCTTCCACTGCCTGGTGGAATTCCGGCTCACTCGGATTTTTTGCTTTTACATCTGCCAGTATTTGTTCAACGTATTCAGCCATTGCGTCCTCTTATCTTAAAAGTATATTTATTATAAGTTAGAAAAATTTATGAAAATAAAATTACAAAATAGTAAACAGAAAACCGTACCCTGCCTTCGTACGAGCTTTTAATTGTACTCACAGCAGTTTAGCGTGCGTGCTTGTTATAGTAACTTCAATTCTTATTTGATAAATTGCATTACCAAAATGAAAACTATAACAATTCCTTTTCAGGGAGAAAAATATGAATACTGAAATATTGAAAGAAAAAATTAAGCAGGCAGTTTCCATTTTAAAGGAACAGGATATTGACATGTGGATTACTTTTGTGAGAGAAAGTTCTGTTTTGAGGGATCCTGCTATGGAGATGATCGTAAGTGGAAACTCAACCTGGCAAGCGGCATTTATAATAAACAAAGATGGCGGCACAACTGCAGTTGTTGGTTCTATGGAAGAAAAAAATTTTGTAAAAGCAGGGTTGCATAAAAATGTGATCGGCTATCTTAAATCAATTAAAGAACCACTTGTTGAATATATTACCTCAAAAAATCCAAAAAAAATTGCAATAAATTATTCAAAAAATTCTGTTTTAGCTGATGGCTTAAGTTACGGTTTATACCAGGTTCTGCTAGATCATTTGGCAGATACGGATTATATGAACCGCCTGGTAAGCTCGGAGGAAATTATTTCATCTTTGCGCGGCAGAAAATCTGCAGCCGAGCTTGCACTAATGAAAAAAGCAGTTAACGAAACACTAAAAATATTTGATGAAGTAACGGGTTTTATAAAACCGGGAATGAGTGAACTTGATATTGCAAACTTTGTTAAAAGCATTGCAGAAGAAAGAGGATATGAATTAGCATGGGAAGAAACACATTGCCCGGCAGTTTTTGCCGGACCCGATCCTGCTGGCCCGCATTCCGGTCCTACTGATAAAAAGATTGAGAAAGGATCGATGGTTAATATGGATTTTGGAATTAAGTATAAAGGGTATTGTTCCGATTTGCAAAGAACCTGGTATGTTTTAAAAGATGGTGAAGATACCCCGCCCGAACCGGTGCAAAGAGGATTTGAGGTTATCAGGGATTCGATACAAATGGTTGCCGATAGAATTAAACCGGGAGTAACAGGTGCAGAAATGGATGATATTGCAAGAAATTATATTACAGAAAATGGTTACGATGAATATCCTCATGGACTTGGTCACCAGGTTGGTAAAACTGTTCACGATGGTGTTGCAGGATTGTTCCCGCGATGGGAACGGTATGGCAATGCACCTTTTATGAAACTTGAAGAAGGACAGGTTTTTACAATTGAACCGCGCCTGCCGGTTAAAGGTTATGGAGTTTCCACCCTGGAAGAGGAAGTTTATCTAACGAAGGATGGATGTGAATTTATTTCAGAGCCGCAAAAGGAATTAATTTTAATTAAACCGTAATTGTATGAAATTGATTTATAAAATTCTTATTTGATTAAAACTCGCAAGCCCTTGTATATGCATTATAAAGCAGCTTGGTATATTCTTCAAGTGAAATTTCCTTAGCGCCAAACATTTTAAAATGATCAGTCATATACTGCACATCGAGCAAAACAAAATCTTTATCTTTAAGATGTTTGATAAGTGCAATTAGCGCCGCCTTAGAAGCTTCCGAAACTTTGGAAAACATAGATTCACCAAAAAACGCACCCCTGAAAGTAACTCCCAAAAGTCCGCCAACAAGTTTATTGTTTAACCAGGTTTCCACTGTATGAACGTGCCCCCGTTTTTTTAACCTGCGGTAAGCATCAATCAACTCACCGGAAATCCAGGTTGTTTCCCTGTCAGCACATCCTTCCACAACAGCCCTAAAATTTGTATTTAAGCGGATCTCAAAATTTATTTTTTCAATTGCTTTCCTGGCAGATCTTGGGATATTATAATTCTCCAATGGAATTATCGTTCTCACCTCGGGCATAAACCAATTAATATTACCCGTTACTTCATCAGCCATAGGAAAAGCACCGCTTGCATAAAGCCGAAGCATATTAGCCGGTTTTAATAATTCTTTAATGTCAAAAGGGTTTTTCCGGTTCATTTATACTAAATTGCTCTCTATTTTTATCAAACATAATGATTATTGCATAATAGCTCAAACGCTAAATAGATCTTTCCTATAAAAGATTAAGAACCGGCGAATTTTGTTTTTTTTAACAAGTAAGCTGTTTAAGTTTATGTTTCGTTTTTCCAAAAATAATTGAAAAGAATCTATAACGAACAACTAATTTCCTGATGAGTAAAGAAGAGAAAAAAATTGCTGTTGTTGCCCTTGGTGGTAATGCCCTGCTTAGAGGAATTGAAGTTGGTACGATACAACAGCAGGAAAAGAATACTTATAGTACTTGTATCCACCTTATAAGATTGATTAAAGACGGCTACAACATTGTTATCACGCATGGAAATGGTCCGCAGGTTGGTAACATTATGTTAAGAAATGATGCAGGGCATAAAGAGTATAAAATTCCTAAAATGCCGCTGGATGTTTGTGTTGCTGATTCACAGGGCGGCATAGGTTATATGATAGAGCGCCAGATGAAAAATATCTTTACAGAACAAAAAGTACGAAAGAATGTTGTAACAGTTATTACACAGGTAGTTGTTGATAAAAATGATCTCGCTTTTAAAGATCCTACAAAACCTATCGGGGCTTATTTTCTAAAAGAAGAAGCTGAACTTCTTGCAAAATCGAAGGACCTTGTATTTAAAGAGGACCCCGGGAAAAGAGGTTGGAGAAGAGTTGTCCCTTCACCACTGCCGAAGGAGATAATTAATAAAAAAATAATCCGGGATCTTGTAAAAAGAGGAAACATTGTAATTGCTTTAGGCGGAGGAGGAGTGCCGGTTTACCGGGATGAAAATAAACACCTGGTTGGGGTGGAAGCTGTTATAGATAAAGACCTTGCTTCATCATTGCTTGCAAGGAATATTGGTGCAGATGTGTTTTTTTTATTAACAGATGTATCCAAAGTTTATCTAAATTTCAAGAAGCCGGATCAAAAGGAACTTAACAAAATAACTATTAAGGATGCGGAAAAATATTACAAAAAAGGGGAGTTTGCTGCAGGAAGCATGGGTCCTAAAATTTTAGCTGCAATTGAGTTTGTGAAGAATGGAGGTAAGGAAACCATAATAACAGATTCAAACCATCTCTCTGACCCGGATTGTGGAACAAGGATAGTAGCAAAGTAATTTTAATTATTTTATACTTTCCAGCCGAACGTTATCCCAAAGCGCAGTTTCATTATTTTCACTTAGCACCAATACTTTTCTCTTCTCGTTGTTTAACACTCTTATCCGGTTAAACACTATCGAGTATTTATTATTCATTCCCGGCAGTAAAAGCCCGTATGCCGATATCATTAAACCGTGAGCTAGCATCAACTGGATAACTTCAACTATATTATTTGCTGCAAACATATTTAAACTAAAATTATTGGTTTATTCTCTACTATAGTTTAAAAATACTGAATTTGTTAAACAAGAATAATAAAATTTATTGGATATTTATATTTGATTGATTATTATTAATGAGTCTCTGAAAAAAGTAGTTCCATTCAAATTCCAGTTAAATCACATAAACTAAAACATCTATAGGAGGTTCATGATGAAAAAGTTGTTAGTGTTAATTGGTTGCATTTCACTTTTATCAATTATTTCGATCGATGCTCAGGACTTTGCCAACGAAGGAATCTGGGAAGTTGGTGGTGGAATTGGATTTAACAGCACGACGGGAGTTTCTGACGGTGAAACTGATGATGAATCGCTCACGCAGTTTTGGTTCAATCCATACGTGGGATATTTTGTCGTCGATGGAGTTGAACTTGGACTTATTCCTACATTATCTATCCTCAGTCAGGGTGACGCTTCTTTGACCAGTTTTGGAATTCTATTTGCGCCGGCATACAATTTCGATCTTGGTAACTGTTGGTATCCTTTTATTGAAGGTAGAGTTGGATACAATACTTCAACACTCGATCCGGGAGAAGGTGATAGTCATACTGATAGTGGTCTGGAATGGGGCTTTAGAGGAGGTGTAAAAGCTCAGGTAGGAAATGCTGCTTTGGTTAATGCCGGGTTGTTTTATTCTCAAATTACGATGAATCACGAAGACTGGGATGGCGGAAGAAATGGTGAGAACGTTTTTGGTATAGAGGTAGGTTTTACTGTTTTTGTAAATACGAGATAGTGTTTTTAAATCTATTGTTGCTCAAATCCCGTCTACCACAGGCGGGATTTATTATTCAGTTCTTTGTATAAATTCTTTTATAATCGAGTCATCCGAATTTAGTAATTCTTCAGCGCTTCCTGTAAAATAGATCTTTCCTTCGTGCATCATTGCAACCTGGTTAGCTACGTTTTTAACACTGTACATATCGTGGGTAACAACAACTGAAGTTACGTTAAGCTTTTCAGTTAATTCTTTTATCTGTAAGTCGATTGAGTCAGCCATAATCGGATCGAGCCCGGTGGTTGGTTCATCATATAAAATATAATCGGGATCGGTTATAAGGGCTCTTGCAAGTCCCACCCTTTTTTTCATACCGCCTGAAAGCTCTGCCGGTTTTAACTTTTGAGCCCCGGGCAAACCCACCAGCTCTAACTTTTCAGCTACTTTACTTTCTATCTCTTCTTCGGTAAATCCTTTTTCCGATTCAATTAGTGAAAGAGCTATATTTTCTTCAACCGTCATCGAATCGAATAATGCAGCACCCTGGAACAAAAATCCGAACCGCCTTCTAAGATTATAAAGCAACTGTGTATCCAGCCCTTCAACAACTTCTCCTTCAACTTTCACATACCCATCATCAGGCGAAAGCAAACCAACAATATGTTTTATCAAAACACTTTTTCCGCAGCCGCTTCTTCCAATTATAACAAGGGTTTCACCTGTATCGATGTCAAGATTAATGCCTCGCAGCACCCGGTTTGAACCGAATGACTTATGTAAATTTCTTATCTCTATCATTTAAATTTCCTTAGCACAAAGATAAGATTTTAAAATGAAAGCTTCTTAATGAGTAACCGCTCATACAGATTTTGTGAAATTGGTTAAATCTTTTTATTAACTTAATAATGAAGAAAGTTTATCTCCTTAATCAATAACCGGAGCTGGTAATGAAATTATCTTTAAGAATTCTACTTTCCGTTTTTTTTATTGCTAATTTAATTTATGCTCAGTCATCTTATCCATCATATTATGCTCAAAATATTTTTGGATTAACTTCACCCGGGGCTATGAAGTATGGATTATACGGTTACGATAATCCTGCACTGCTAACCACAATGCATCAACCCGATATTTATTTTACCTGGAATGACAGGGTTGGAACATGGAGTGAATTTAATCACTGGGGTTTGTTTGCAGCTGTTCCAAATTTTGGCTTTACAGTCATCAACCAAAAAGCTAAAGGTTATTCGGTGGCAGACTGGAAACTGTCTGCGGGATTTGGAGGCGAAGCTTTTTCTCTCGGTTTAGGTGTGGGCTGGTCTTCCGGCGATGTTGATATTTACCAGCGTTCTACACTATTTACAGTTGGAACACTATACAGACCTTTGCGCTATCTCTCCATTGGTTTGATTGGAAACCTTCCAACTTCAGGTTATAGCGAAGGCGCTGTTGATGTTGGAATAAGACCGTTTGGAAATGAAAAGCTTACACTCTTTGGAGATTATGTTTTCAGGAAGAACAGAAATCCAAAAGACATAAAATGGAGTGCCGGTGTAGCTGTTGAACCGGTTGATGGCTTTCGAATAACCGGAAGATATTTTGACACAGACATTTTTAATATTGGTCTGCAGCTTAGTTTTGGTAATGTTGGCTTTACAACCCAGACTAACTACGATAAAGAAGGAAACCATTCATTTAACACTTATGGTTTAAGAGTTGGTGCTTACGACAGGCATCCGTTCAGAGTTTTTTCTGAAGATAAGAATTATGTAAAAATAAATATGTACGGTGGGGTAAATTACCAGCGTTTTAAATTCTTTGATGATTCAAATACGCTCATAGATCTGCTTGAACAGATTGAAGCTGCAAAGAATGATGAAACTATTAGCGGTATTGCTATAAACACTTCCGGTATGAGTGTAAACCGGGAAATGATTTGGGAACTACGAGAAGCATTAAAGGAATTCAAATCAACAGGAAAGAAAGTTATTATTTATATTGATAGAGTGGGGATGGATGAGTTTCACTTTGCTTCTGTTGCAGATAAAATTGTTATGGATCCCTTTGGTGATTTAATGCTTCAGGGATATATGCTCGGAAGGCAGTATTACAAAGGCACATTGGAAAAACTCGGTGTGGGATTTAACGAACTTCGTTACTTCAAATACAAATCTGCGAGAGAAACTTATGCAAATGATAAGATGAGCGAAGCCGACCGCGAACAGTGGCAGGAGATAGTAGATGACTGGTATTATGAGGCGAGAAAAGATATTTGTGAGGGAAGAAAGGTAACATATGAAGAATTTGATGACATTATTGATAATGTTGTTTATGTAACTCCCGATAATGCACTGAAATTAGGATTAGTTGATACACTTGCCCGATGGGATGCAATCGGAGATATAGTAGAAGAATTGGAGGGCGATGATAAAGGTTTGGTTAATCCAGGTTCGCTTGCAGAGTTTAAGTTGCCGGAAGATAATTATTGGGGAAACAAACCGCAGATCGCAGTGATCTACGCCATTGGTGTTTGTGCAATGGATGAGGGTATTAGAGCACGAACACTGGTTAAATATGTAGAGAATGCTGTAGAAAATAAGAATATAAAGGCAATCATCTTACGGGTTGATTCACCCGGTGGAGGTGCACTTGCATCCGATTTCATTGCAGCAGCTTTGAAAAAGGGAAAGGGGAAGAAACCTATAATCGTTTCGCAGGGATTTGTTGCGGGCTCTGGAGGTTACTGGCTTTCTATGTACGGTGATACTATAGTGTCTGCTCCCGCTACTATTACCGGCTCTATTGGTGTGATTGGGGCGTTCTTCTATAATAAATCTTTCAAGGAAAAGCTTGGCGTTAGTACCGATTTTGTTAAAAGAGGTGAACATGCTGATTTAAGTTATGGCATGCTTTTACCATTTATAGGGAGGTTACCGGATAGAGATTTAAATGAAGATGAACTTGCAAAAATTGAAACAGTTATAAAAGATCATTATAAAGAGTTTGTTAACAAGGTTGCTGAAAGCAGAAATAAAAGTTTTGGGGAGATTGAAGAAGTTGCGCAGGGAAGAGTATGGTCCGGGAAGGATGCCCTGGATAATGGTTTGGTTGATGTGCTCGGCGGATTATCCACTGCAATTAATTTAGCCGTGGATTTATCGGGCTTAGAAGATGAAGAGTATGATATTGTACAGTATCCGCCAAAACCATGGTTTAACTTCGGGCAATTTCTGCCAAGCTTTCTGGGAATTGAAGGAATGATTTTTAAAGATGATCCGATTATTGAAGAATTGAAATTTCGTTTAGAGAATAACGGCTACCCAATGCCCATTATGCCAATGAGCGATATGGATCTGTTGATTGAAGAATGATTTTTTTGAGTGCTTCATTCTGTTCTGCGTCATCAGCGTGCCATTTTTCTATAACCTCCTCGCAACAACAACTACTGTTTTCATTGCTTCAACAACGCCTGTTCCATCATTTAGCGCTTCAAGAAAGATGATATAAATTCCAATTCGCAGCGCCTGCCCGTCATCGCCCAACCCATCAAAAATTACTGAGCCGGAAGAACCGCTCGGCTGGTTGTTTGCTAAAGTTCTCACCAATCTTCCTTTACTGTCGAATATTTTTATCCTTACCTGTGAAGTGGCTTGTGTAAGGTTGTAGTTTATAATTGTAAAATCCTCAAACCCATCGTTATCCGGAGAGAGAGGATTTGGAGAAACCGAAATGTTAGATTCAGTGTTAAGATTTTCTGCAAAGATGCTGTTTTGCTTACCGGGAGTTGCCCCGAAAGGATCAACCGAGCTGCTCCAGTTAGAAGCATCATTCCCGCCAAGGTTTGGATTTATTCTTTCAAGCGAAATATTTTTTGATGATGCGAAATTATCGTTATGCCATTTATCTGAATAAAAAACCGAATCGATGATATTTCCTTTAACATCTTTCAATAAAATTAA
>JAZGGS010000485.1:0-4815 GCA_036480595.1 Ignavibacteriaceae bacterium | reverse complement strand
AACCCCACGGTAGAAGAGAGCATTGACGTCTTCGAGATCTGCGCTGATTGCGCTGGTAAAATCGCTTGCCGCACTTTCATAATTATTAAGTTTACATTTTACCAGTGCCCTGCAATATAAAGTTATTGCATCATCATTTTTAATATCCAAAGCTTTACTGAATTCAGCAAGAGAGTTTCTGAAATCATTCTTCTTTGCTTTTAAAATAGCTCTGCTGAATGCAAGTTTAAATTCATCGTCTGTGGAATCCGGAATCGTTTCAAATTTTAAAAGCTCTTCCAGGTAATCTTTGGAAGGGAAAGTGTGCAAAGGAGTTGCGCCGGATTCAGTTTCTTTTTCAGTTTCTTTTTCAGTTTCTGAATCAGTTTCTGAATCAGTTTTGTTTTTGGTCCCGGGTTTACTTTCTAAGTCTATACTATGGTCAAGCTCAATTCTCTCCTTATAGGTAAGCTTTTGTTTAAATTCCTTGTTGAAGCTTTTAGCCAGTATATAAATTAGTACTGCTACACCTAAAACAATAAGCACAATAATTGTAATCGACATAACACACCGCCGGTATAGTTATTAAAATTCTAATAAAAACCCCTCTGAAATATAAGGTTCTTCTATTAGTAACTAAAAACTAATAAATTTTTTTTATTTTTTCTCTACTATTTAAAAATAAAAAGGGAAGTTTCATTAATCAGACTTACAACTTTTTTTAAGATGAATAAACAACTATACTTAATTTAATTATTCCAAAAAATAATAAAACGAAAGAACCGACCTGGAAATTATAGATTATTTAATAATAGCAGTCTATTTAATAATTTCTATTTCAATAGCACTCTATTATTCAAAGCGTGCTGGCAAAGATACAAACGAATTTTTCTTATCAGGCAGGAATCTTCCCTGGTACCTGGCAGGCATATCAATGGTAGCAACCACATTTGCAGCAGATACACCTCTTGCTGTTACGGAATTGGTTGCTAAAGACGGAATAGCTGGCAACTGGCTCTGGTGGAACTTTGCATTTGGCGGCATCCTAACAGTTTTCTTCTTTGCCCGGTTATGGAGGAGAGCGGGAATAGTTACCGAAGTGGAGTTTGCAGAACTGCGCTATTCAGGTAAGCCCGCACGTTTTTTAAGAGGTTTTCGGGCATTGTACCTTGGTTTGTTTATGAATGTTATTATTATGGGCTGGGTAAACAAAGCATTGGCTACTATACTTACCGGATTATTTGGAATTCCCGAATCCCAGGTTTACTTCTTTGTTTTTGCTTGTATGCTTTTCGTCGCTTTCTACTCTGCACTTTCAGGTTTGTGGGGAGTTGTAATTACAGATGCTTTCCAGTTTGTAATTGCAATGACCGGCTGTATTATACTTGCTATCCTGGTTGTAAATTCTCCGGATGTTGGTGGAATTAGCGGAATGCAGGAGAAACTGCCTGAGTTTGCGTTCAAATTTTTTCCAACCATTTCTGATGTTGGATCAATGGGTGGTGCATTTGCATTAACTGTAGCATCTTTTCTTGCCTATGTAGGAATTATCTGGTGGGCTTCCTGGTATCCGGGTGCAGAACCCGGGGGAGGCGGTTATGTTGCACAAAGAATGATGTCTGCCAAAGATGAAAAGCATTCACTTTTCGCTACTTTATTTTTTCAGATAGCTCATTACGCAATTCGCCCATGGCCCTGGATAATAGTTGCACTTTGTTCTTTAATACTTTACCCGGAATTGAGTGGCGAGGAAAAAGGAATTGGATATATCTATGCGATAAGAGATTATCTTCCTGCCGGATTAAAAGGCATGTTGGTCGCCGCTTTTTTTGCCGCTTATATGAGCACTATTGCTACCCAGTTAAACTGGGGTGCTTCATATCTCATCAACGATTATTATCGAAGGTTTTTGAACAAGAATAAAGATGAAAAACATTACGTAAAATCTTCCCGCATTGCCACAATGCTTTTAATGATTGTTTCTGTAATTGTTACACTTTTAATTACAAGAATATCCGGTGCCTGGGAATTTATAATAGAATGCGGTGCCGGTGTAGGTTTAGTTCTTATTTTAAGATGGTTCTGGTGGAGAATAAATGCGTGGTCGGAAATATCTGCAATGATAACCCCGTTCATCATCTACCCGATTATTACAAATCTTGGTATTGAATTTCCCGATACACTTCTAATCCTGGTTCCATCTACTACTATTATTTGGTTACTGGTTACATTTTTAACTCCACCAACAGATGAAGCAGTTCTTTTTTCTTTTTATAAAAAAATTCATCCGGGAGGATTTCTCTGGAAGAAAGTTTATTCTAAATTACCCGGGATTAAAAGCGACGGTAATTTTTTACGGATGTTTATTAACTGGTTATTTGGAGTTCTGTTGGTTTATTCTATATTATTCGGCACGGGTAAATTAATATTTGGTTACTATATTGAGTTTATTGTTTATCTATTAGCAGCAATTGTTTCAATATATATTATTTACAAAAACCTTAATTCCATAGGGTGGAAATCGTTAGTGGAATAATCCTGTATGAATATTACTGAAAGATTAAAAAACTTAAAATTAATTGTCTCTGATCTTGATGGAACGTTGCTTCCTGACAGAGGTGATATAGGAACAGAGACAAAAAAACTGATAAGCCAATTGCAGGATTGCGGTGTTATTTTTGCGCTTGCAACCGGGCGGCTTCATTCTGCTGTTACAGGTATTGCAAATGAGTTATCAATTAAATCCCCGGTAATATCCTTAGACGGAAGCATGATAAGAAGCACAAAGGACGGATCGAGGATTTATGAATCATTTGTAAAAGTAAAACATGTTAGAAAAGCACTAAGGTTCGCCGAAGAACAGCTTTTAAACATCGTACTCTGCCATGATGAGGCAATTTATTATACGGATAGAAATTCGAATATGCCGATATTATCTGATAAATACGGGGCAAAGTATAAAGAGGTAACTTCTTATGATAATTACATTAAAAGAACCCTTGAAGTGGTTATATTCAGCGATGCTGCAAATTCTATGAGATTAGTAAGAGACAGGTTTTTATTTCCGTTTTCTGTTGGCAGCAGCATTTCATTTTATAAATCACACCACCATCCTAATATTAGTTTTCTTGAAATTAGAAGATCGGGCTCTACTAAGGGGAAGGGTTTGGAAAGATTGTTAAAGCATTTTAAAATAAAACCAAACCATGCAGCGGTATTAGGTGATTGGTATAATGATATAAGTTTATTCGAAACAGATGCCTTCAAAGTAGCAGTTGCCAATGCAATACCGGAAATCAGAAGAATGGCTGATATGGTAACATCTAAAAGTAATAACGATGAAGGTGCTGCCGAATTTTTTCAGAATGTTTTAAAAGCAAAAAAGGATTAACAAATGCCAGACTCTAATAAAACGAGTGAACGAAAAGGTATTTTGATGAAGGTAGTAATGGGTTTTATTACCATCATTGTTATAACACTTATGTTTCCTAAAGGTGAATCTTTAGAGTATGAAACATCCGAAGGAGCAATTTGGCTTTACGACGATTTAATTGCCCCGTTCAGTTTTCCCATAAAAAAGAGTGAAGAGATTTACAAAGCAGAAATAAGAGAGGCTGAAGGGAAAGTATTCCCCATATTTTTAAATTTGACTGAAATTCCTGGCAAAGCCATGGATTCGATTAAGAGCTACCATAACTATCTTATTCAAACACTGGATCAGTCTGCTGAACCGGATACTGCTCCTATTTTTAATCCTACATTTTTAACTTCCGAATCATACGCCAGGTTTAAAAATCTCCGCATACAGGAAAGAAACCTTGTGCAGGGAAACAACCCGGTTTTAAGAAATCTTTTCAAACAGGCGGAAATGATTCTTAGCAGTATTTATAACAAAGGCATCCTAAGCATAGATTCCAACTTGCCCTTTAAAGATAGCATTGCTGTAAGAACCGGTTATGTGGACAGGATTGAATCAACTGGAAATTACCTCTTCTTTGATGATGCAAAGAACAGTGTTTCGCGCGTAACAAATAAACTTAACTATCCTGCAGATATTGAAAATGCACTTATTGAGTATACAGTTTATTTTCTTTCTCCAAATCTTCAGTACAGTGCCGAATTAACTGATGAAGAAATTGAACAGGCAAAGAGTAATATTTCTAAGTATACAGATATTGTTAACGAGAATGAAAGGATAATTGCAAAACATGAACGGATCAGCAAGGAAACAAAACTGAAAATAGAATCATATAAAGAAGCAAAGGGTGAAGCCATAGCGAAAGAAGGATTAATACTCCAGGGAGTAGGAAAATTTATTCACATAGCTTTACTAATTTCTTTGCTTGTTATGTACCTCTACCTGTTCAGAAAACGCATATTTTATGATAACCAAAAACTTCTTCTAATATCGATGATAATTGTGTTCGTTTCCTTTATGACATTTCTTGTTAACCAGGTAGAAGTCCCGGCACCGGTGCAGTTTCTCATTTTTATTCCCGCGGCATCTATGCTGCTTACAATAATATTCGATTCGCGGATTGGATTTTATACAACAGTAATTCTTACTTTAGTTACAGGTGCACTAAGGGGAAATGATTACACATTTATGGCTATGAATTTTATTGCGGGCGGAATTTCGGTTTACACTGTAAGAGATATTAAAAACCGTTCACAAATTTTCCGGTCATTCCTTTTTATTCTGTTTAGTTACTTTCTTACAATCCTTTCATTTGGTCTGGAAAGGTTTGCCCCGTGGAATGTAATGCTGATTGAATTTGCCTTTGCAGCTTCAAATGCTTTGATAAGTCCTGTTCTTACTTATGGATTATTAATCTT
>JAZGGS010000484.1:0-2608 GCA_036480595.1 Ignavibacteriaceae bacterium | reverse complement strand
ACTGGTCGATGAAGTGGAAGCGCTGTTTTTCAGGTATGCTGCTCAAGTGCCGTTACTTATAGTTATTTTCGCTTCGTTCAAAATAGAAATCCGGAAGTCTGAAATTTATTTTTGCCATTTCTGCACTATTAAATGTGCAGTCTCTGTTCTCGTTAAAGTATAATAAATAAAGTTTTTATTAGTTGGTGCAACACTACAAATTCAGAATGAAGTTAATATGAGTTTACTCTAAACTTAAAAACGAACTAAATTTATAATAAGAATAATACAAAAATTTCAAATCAAAGATAAAATCATTGAGCTGCTAATAACCACCGGGCATTTACAAGCGTATTAAATAATTAATAACTGTAAAAGATTATTCACAAAAAAAAGTCGAAGTGTTATCCGGCTTCCTCAAACGTAGATTTTAATGCAATAAAAAAGCCGCATTTTCAGCGGCTTTCTAAAATCTATTCTACTTTTTACTCATTCTTACTTCATCAAAACCATCTTTTTTACCTCAACAAAAGCTCCTGCTTGTATTTTGTAAAAATAAACTCCACTTCCCAATTCGGAAGCGTTGAATTCAATTTCATATTCACCGGCAGGTTTTTCCTCGTTAAGAAGAGTCGCAACTTCTCTTCCTAAAACATCAAGCACTTTTAGAATTACAAATTGCCTATTGCTTATTGTATATTGAATACTTGTACTTGGATTAAATGGATTTGGGTAGTTTTGAGAAAGTGAAAAACTATTTATAATGTTAGATTCAGAATAAACATTTACAACATTTGTTGTATCGGTGATGTAACTGTAATAAACATCCTGTTCACCATTAAATGTAGCTGCCCATGCCAGGTATGCGCCATTACTATCGGAAACCATATCGAAGTAATCACCCATCTTTTGCTGTTGCGGCCAGCCAACATGAGGATCGAAATAATCCGAAAGTCTTGCATTTGGTGACCAGGTTGCACCACCGTCCTTCGAATTTGAGTAATATAAAGCTGAATTATATCCACCCGGATCATCACGAGTATCAAGCCATATTACATCAATACGTCCGTTTGGAGCGACCGACATAGTTCCAAACCATTGATATGCTGTAGTACTGGGATCGTCATTAATTTTAATTGGTGAACTCCAGTTAACACCCCCATCTGTACTGCGAACAAACATAACATCTAGTGGATCAGGGGTAGAATTACGATCAACAGAGCATAATAAGTAAACGTTGCCGTGATAAGGCCCGTTGGAAGTATCAACCGCTATTAAAGTTTGTCCAAGTAGGCCACCAGGATTAGGTCCTTCGCCAAATGAAATAGAACCATCCAGATTTACAACAGTACTCATATCCCATGTAACGATTTCGCTGGAGTCCTGAGCATTTGTAGATTTTGCAACTACAAAACCATATCCATATCCGGATGCTCCACCAATATAAAGTTCACCTTCTGGTCCAACAGCAAGTGTACCCCAATAAGGATAACCGGAGACTGTGTCACAATCTTCAAAACTTCCACCACCATCAGTCGAACGCGTAAAAAATCCTGGTTCGCAAACGCTGTAACTATACGACCAGAAGGAATAATTATGTCCAGTTCCAGGTCCGTCGGTTTTATCTATTGTCATCCATTGTTTGTCTCCTCCTTGAGCGAAAGTCCCACCGTCCCACGAGAATCCTCCATCGTTAGATTTAAATACTTGACACGTATATGGATTAATTGACAAACTGTTATAATAAAAATTTCCATCAGAATCGGTATCCAATACCGGATCTGAGCGGAATACACCGGGCTCAATTACACCTGGAAATGTCCAAGTCTGTCCACCGTTTGTAGTAAATCCATATCCAGCTTGACGAAAATTATTGCTGATTGTATTGAACTGCCGCCATCCTATTGCCATTCTATTCGGATCATTCAGATCAACAGCAATTGAAGGCTCATTCGCAGCATCTCCAACTATGTTTTGCCCATTCACGTCAACATTTACCTGAACTGTAATAATGTTATTCATTGAATAATGATACGCGGGTGATTTTTCTTGATTTTCCCTCGAAACCGGAATATAATCATCATCCTTAATTTCATGATGTGCAGTAGGATTTGGGGGATTACCTTTTTTTTGTTCGTTTGTTTGAGAAAAAATTAGATTTGGTGAAATTAGAAAAAATATAATCAGAAAGGATACTAACTTGATTATATTATTAAATCTTTTCTTTTCAAATATGTAATTCATATAATTTCTCCAATTTTCGATTTCAGAAGTTTTGATATTTTATTTTACCAAATTTACAAATAATTCTTTTGTTCTACCTCAATATGGCGAAACTAATTATTCGTATTTATCGATTTGCAAGTAACTTGGTTCAATCCGGTTTATCTCAAGGAGTAGATATAAATCTAAAGTATAAATTGCCAAAATTAATTGTTAGAAGCAACTAAACTTGTTAAAGGTAAATTGTTGGTAAACAAAAAACCCGAAAATTTTTCATTTTCGGGCTTTTTTAGTGGGAGCTATAGGAGTCCTCCGAAGGAGTCCCTTCGGGAGAACCTATGACCTCCTGCTTGTAAGGCAAAATTCAACATATAAAAGTGCTTTTTCTATCTATAAATCAAACATT
>JAZGGS010000483.1:0-8988 GCA_036480595.1 Ignavibacteriaceae bacterium | reverse complement strand
GAATATGATCAATCCGGGAATCCAATTCCAATATGGGTTACGCTAACTGCTAATTTATACGAGGGTGGTGAATCCGGTGGATTTAATAACCACGTAATAACTGTAGGCAACCCGATTGAAGATGCGATTGTTGTGGTAAGAATAAGTGTTCCGGGTTTAGGCGATGACGCAGGACAATTAGAGCATCTTGGAAACGGAATCTATTCCGGATCTTTTGAAGCTACTGAAATTGGTTCTTATGATATTATCTGTGTGGCTTCAGATTTTGTTGACGACGGTGATACTTCGAATTCCAATAATGAGTTATATTTAATTACAGCCGAACACTCTATTTACGTTGCACCGGAAGAGGGACCACAATCAATTACAAGTAAAACATATATTCAATGGGCGCTGAATAATCTTATTCAAATAATGTCAGAATATTGTCCCTCTAATAACAGTTGTAGTTTAGATAAAAATACTAAACGAAATATATTACAAGCAATTTCATTAATTAATACAGCGGTTGAAGACTACTTTTTAGCGGGCGATGGAAATCGTTTAAAGACTAAAAAAGGTCTTAGGTTTTATGACAACATTACTGCTGCAGTTAATAAAATATACTCACTAATAAGTAATGCCGACTTTGGTGATAAAATTGACGAAGCAATAGAATGGCTAAAAGAAGGGTCATATAAAATAGCTGTTAGGGCAAGAGATGATGCAGAAATGGAAGGGGCTTGTGTTGTGTCAAATTGTGATGAGTTGCTGAAAAATGCAAATACACAACTTGGGAAGGCATTACATGAATATGATAAGGGAAATTATGTTAATACATTTAACCATTTGACTAATGCGTGGAAACACGCTCAGAACATGATGGGTGGTAATTTGAGGAAAGAGTCTGGGGAAAGTAATAACTCATTGCCAACAGAGTACGGCTTAGATCAGAATTATCCAAATCCTTTTAACCCGACTACCAAAATAAATTACCAATTGCCTGAGAAAAACCATGCCACTTTACGCATATATGATATACTAGGGAATCTGGTAACAACACTTGTTGATCAGGTACTTGACTCAGGGTATTATACTGTTACCTGGAATGCTAGTAGACTTGCAAGCGGTGTTTACTTCTATACTTTCAGAAGCGGAAGTTATGTGTCAACTAAAAAATTAATGCTATTGAAGTAATGCTTTACAATCCTTGACCCAATTTCCGGGTCAAGGATTACTTTATCATTTCACCGGATCGAAACTTTTATTATTGTGTAATATTAATAATAAACTTATCGTATATTGTTATAGTGTTATAATTATGAAGGTGTTGTTAGGAATAGATAAATGAATAGAGTATTTCTAGTGTTGTTTTTATTTACCTTTTCATTGATTGTAAACACCGGGGCACAGAATCATATTCGTTTTAATCACCTTACAATAGAAGACGGACTTTCCCAAAGTGCAGTTACCTGCATATTTCAAGATAAAAATGGATTTATGTGGTTTGGTACCCAGGACGGGCTTAATAGATATGATGGATATAATTTTAAAGTATTTAAAAATGATCCTGAAAACACAAATAGTCTTACCGATAACTTTATTTTCTCTATTTATGAAGATGACTTGGGCACACTTTATATAGGTACTCAGTCGGGAAACCTTCATGAATACGATCCAACTAAGGAATCTTTTACCATTATATCTCCTGATAGTATCGATTTGCATAAAACAGATATGAACTCGGTATTAGCTGTTTATTATGATAAATCAAATATTAAATGGACCGGGGGGCTATCTCAAGAAACCGGTTTAAAGATGGAAAATGAAGAAACCGGTGAAGTTAAAACTTTTACACATGATCCGAATAACAAATCCAGTTTAAGTAATGATAAAGTCTATTCCATCTTACGGGATAGCAAAGGTTCCTTATGGATTGGAACGTTTGATGGACTTAATAAATTGGATGAAGAAACAGGTAAATTTATACATTTTAAAAATAATCCTGATGATCCAAACAGTATTAGTGATAACTTTGTATGGCCGATTTACGAAGACTCCAGAGGAATTTTATGGGTTGGAACAGTTAGAGGAGGACTATGCAAATTTGACCCCCAAACCAATTCTTTAATAAATTATAAAAGCGATCCGTCCGATCCTACAAGTTTAAATGATAATTATATATTCTCGATTTACGAAGACCGCAGCGGTGTAATTTGGGTTGGCACTAATACGGGAGGTTTAAATTATTTTCATCCTTCCTCACAAGTATTTGAGCATTATATTAGTAATGCAGAAAATAAAAATAGCCTTAGTGACAATGATGTAATTGCAACGTACATAGACTCAGATGGAGTTTATTGGATTGGAACCAGGAACTCCGGTTTAGATAAGTTCGACTATATACGGAAGGAATTTAAAAATTATTCCCACGATCCGGCAAACTCCAATAGTCTTATTAGTAATTCTGTACAATCAATTTATAAAGATAAGTCCGGGATTTTATGGTTGGGTTCGTTTAGCAGTGGACTGGACGCATTTGATCCCGTGAATGAAACTTTCACACATTACACTCATAATCCATCAGAGCCTAACTCTCTTACAGATAATCGTATATACTCAATGACTGAAGATGAAGCCGGTAATATTTGGATCGGAACATATGGTGGTGGGATTAATAAACTGGATCGAAAAACTGGAAAGATATCTAATTTTCAATCCGATGAAAATGATCCATCTTCAATAAGTTCAAATGCAACCTGGTCAATAGCTATGGATCAATCAGGCAAACTCTGGATCGGAACGTTTGGTGGTGGCGTAAACATTTTTGATCATGAAAATCAAACATTCACTCATTTAAAAAATAATCCGGATGATTCAACTAGTATCAGTGATAATAACATTATTAGGGTATTTCAGGATAGTAAAGGTATTATGTGGTTTGGGACGTTCAAAGGCTTAAGCAGATATTCTAACGAAACTAATAATTTTAAAAATTATAATGAGAAGGATGGATTGTCAAACAATTTTGTTTTTGGAATAGCGGAGGACGGAAATGGGAATCTTTGGTTAAGTACTAATAATGGTTTATCAAGATTTGATCCTGATACTGAATCATTCAAAAACTATTACTATCAAGATGGCCTGCAAGGTAACGAATTCAACCAGAATGCTTTTGCAAAAGATCCTAAAACAGGTCGATTACTGTTTGGTGGTCTGAATGGATTTAACGTTTTTCATCCCGATAGTGTTACCGAGAATAGTTATGTGCCACCAATTGTTTTCACGGATTATTTAAGATATAATACTGATGATGAGGAAGGTAAACCAATATTTGAAAAGGGTATTTCAGAACGTGACAGTATATTATTGACATATAAAGATAATATTGTAAGTCTTGATTTTGCAGCATTAAGCTACTACAATAATGTTATGAATCAATACCGGTATAAGTTGGAGGGATTTAATGAAAATTGGATTCAACTTGGAAATAATCATACGGTTACATTCACAAACTTATCGCCCGGAGATTATAATCTTCTAGTTAGCGGATCGAATAGCGATGGATTGTGGAATGACAAAGGTGCATCATTATTTATTGAAGTCACCCCTCCCTGGTGGAGAACTAATATTGCTTATGCCATTTATGGAATGATATTTATAGGCATATTTTTAGGAATTAGAAAATTTGAAAATGATAGACGTGAGCAGAAAGCTAAAATGCGAGAAACCGAATTACGTATGAAAGCCACGGAGGCAGAAAAACGAGCAATAGAAATAGAGAATGAGCGAAAGACTAAAGAACTTGAAGAAGCTAGACAACTTCAACTTTCGATGCTCCCCAAGGAATTGCCTGAACTCCCTAATTTAGAAATTGCTGCATTTATGAGAACAGCGACTGAGGTTGGGGGAGATTATTATGATTTCAATGTTCAAGAGAATGGTGTTCTAAATGTTGCTTTTGGAGATGCAACCGGACACGGGCTTCAAGCCGGAACAATGGTTACGCTAATGAAGGGATTCTTTATTTCGGATTCATCCAAGCTCGGTATTAAAGAGTTTATGAACCATTGCAGTAAAATGATAAAAGAAATTAAACTGGGCAGAATATTAATGTCATTCAGCTATTTAAAAATTGACCACAGTAAGCTTTACATTACCAGTGCAGGAATGCCACCGATTTATTATTACAATAAAAGTACTGAGGTTATGGAAGAAATTGTAATGAAAGGAATGCCTCTCGGTGCTATGCTTAATTTTCCATATAATGTACATGAAAAAGATGTGAAAAGTGGTGATATAATATTATTACTTAGTGATGGAATTCCGGAACAAATGAACGAAGATGAGGAAATGTATGATTATCCTCGAGTGAAAGATCAATTTATTAAAGTAGCCGAAAAAGCTCCCTCTGAAATAATTGATCATTTTATAAAGTCTTGTGATAACTGGATGGGAAGTGCTATCCAGGCGGATGATATTACAATTATGGTAATCCGGATTAAATAGATAATTAAGAATTTTAATCCGAGCTTCACTTAATAAATTTGAGGAATTTTATTTAATACTTGGAATTAAGGGTTAGATGGAAATAAAGACTTATTGATCATTAATTAATATTATTTTGTCAGTCGAGAATTTATTGGCAAAAAGTTAAGGAGAAGTATTTAAATGGAAACAGGAGGCTTAGGAAAAACATATAAAGATGGTGAAGTTATTATTAGACAGGGAGAATCTGGAAATTGTATGTATGTAATACAATCAGGAGAAGTTGAAGTAATAAGGGATAATAATGGGAATGAAGTTCGTCTTGCTGTACGTAAAGAAGGTGATTTTTTTGGAGAAATGGCATTGTTCAGCCGAGAAGTGCGTAGTGCAACTATTCGAGCCTTAGGTGATGCTAGAATACTTACTGTAGATAGAAAAAATCTCCTTAACAGTATTCAGAAAGATCCCTCATTAGCATTTCGAATTATTGAAACTTTATCAAATAGGATTCGTGATTTATCAATAGAAATAGCTCCATATAAACTGGATAAGTAAAAGATGTTAATTTGTCCTTCGTGTTATACTGAGTGTCCTGAGATGGCAAATTATTGTCTCCACTGTGGTACCCACCTTAAATCACAACCAAGTTCAGGAAAAGAGATTCCCGTTGAAAATGATTCGTTGCTATCGAACGAAACGATGACACAGGCATTACGTCGATTGATGCCGACTTCCTATGTGGAAAAATTACTTGCTACAAAAGGACAAATTGAAGGAGAGAGAAGGGTGGTCACAATTCTCTTCTCTGACGTTAAAGGATCGACATCACTAGCAGAAAATCTTGATCCAGAGGAAGTTTTGGAGATCATGAATGGTGCTTTTGATGTTTTGATTGAACCGATTGCTCGTTATGAGGGGACTTTGGCCCGCCTGATGGGAGACGCAATACTTGCTTTTTTCGGAGCACCAATTGCACACGAAGATGATCCATATCGTGCATGCAGGGCGGCATTAGATATTCTTCAAGGGGCTAGATCCTTCAGTAAAAAACTTGAGAGTGAAAAAGGAATTAAAGGATTTTCGGTACGTGTAGGTATTAATACAGGGCTTGTGGTCGTTGCCGAAGTTGGTGCTGATCTGCGAGTTGAATATACTGCAATGGGAGATGTTGTTAATGTTGCAGCTAGAATGGAATCTGCTGCTGAACCTGGTACTATTTTAATTACTGAAGCTACCAAGAAGCTGATAAATAATGATTTTGAAATAGCTCCTGTTGGCCCTATAAAGGTTAAAGGCAAAACAAAACCTGTCAATACTTACAATGTAATAGGGTTAACAGAAAAAAGTAATGTAATGCAGCACGGCGATTTAAGTCTTCCAATTTTTGGACGTGAAATAGAACTAAGACAAATTCAGGAAGCATTTAGAAAATTACAGCAAGGGGAAGGCAAAATAATATCTATCATGGGAGACCAGGGAATTGGAAAAAGCCGGCTTATTACCGAAGCTCGTAAGTTTCAATCATCAGATATAAGATGGGTGGAAGGTAGAGCATTGTCATATACCAGCAAGAGCAGTTATTGGGTGGCGCGCAGTATTCTAAAAGATCATTTAGGTATTCATCAAGAATCTTCTGAAGAAAAAGTGCGTGATGCATTGCAAAATAGGATTGATAAAAGTAGTGGGGAAGAATTTTCAGAAATCTATCCATTTCTTTTACATTTTCTAAACCTTCCCTTAGAGGAGAAATTATTAAAAAGTGTGGTGCGGGACAATGCTGAATCCCTGAAAGGTCAAATTCATTATTCAGTTAAAAGTTTCATTAAAGAAGAAGCGATTAAGCAACCACTTGTGCTTGTGTGGGAAGATTTACATTGGAGTGACTCCCCTTCGTTGGAACTATTAAATGAACTTTTTCCTCTTACCGAAGAGGTACCTCTTCTTCTATTATTGCTATACCGCATTACTGAAAGTGAAGGGGAGATTTGGAACTTTCACTATAACAATTTGCCAGCTTACAAAAATAAACTTGAAGTTATTGCATTAAACGAACTTGAGCCAAATGAATGTGCCTTATTTATAAAAAGCCTTCTTGGAAATCAAAAACTGACCAATGAAATACAGAATCAAATTATTGTAAGATCAAAGGGTAATCCTTTCTTCTTGAAGGAAGTATTGCAATCGCTTATTGATAGAGGATTAGTAAAATATGAAGATGGGCAGAACAGTTCTTTCAGTTTAGAGAAGGAGTTTCAGATACCAAACTTGTTACAGAGCATAATTATGACCAGAATTGACTGTTTGGCACCATCAGAAAAATTAACCTTACAAACAGCATCAGTGATTGGTCGTATATTTCAAAAGAGGCTGTTAGCTCAAATTATGCAACTTAGCATGTCGGATATAGAATTTGAAAAATCGATGAATGAATTACAGCTTAAAGAATTCATTCTTAGGCACTTACCAACGAATATGAGTTCTGTAAAAACAAATTTTGAAAAAGAATATATTATTAAAGATAATCTTGTTCAAGATGTTGTATATAGTACACTGCTATTATCGCAGCGTCAGAGGTTACATAGGCAAATTGGGGAGGTAATAGAAAGTCTATACCCCCACAACAACGAAGAATTTGTAGAAATTTTGGCCGATCATTTTGAAAAAGGTAAAGACCTGAACAAATCTGTTTGTTATAACAAAAAAGCTGCTGATAGAGCAAAGGATATTTTCGCAAATGAAGAGGCTATTTTTTTCTATTTGAAAACACTAAAATTATCTGAAAAAGTTCATAAAGATCCTTTGGATTTAGCTCAAATTCACGAATCACTTGGTGAAGTTTTTTCTCTAATAGCAAAGTATTCAAAGGCAATAGACCACTACAATGAATCACTAAAATATTATAAAGATCCATCCACAATTGCAGGAATATATCACAAATGTGGCCAAGTTTATGAGCGATGGGGCAAATACAATAAAGCACTTGAACTATTTAATAATGGTCTCAGCTTATTGGATGATAACAGTGAGAGCTTGCAAACTTCTCTAATTTATGCAGGGATGGGCATGGTTTATTACCGACTAGGAAAATATACGGAAGCAAATACATTGAGTACACGTGCATTACAAAACCTTGAAAAGGAGGGGAATGAATCGGATTTAGCAGATACATATAACAATCTCGGTATAATTTACTGTAAAATGGGAGAATTGGAGAAGTCGCTAGAATACCATAAAAAATGCCTGTACATAAGAGAGACTATTGGACATACGAGTGGCCTTGCAGCATCTAACAATAATTTAGGATATTTGTACCAGCTTCAAAACGATCTAAACAAAGCAATTGAATATTATAATCGGAGTATAGAACTTTGTGAAAAAATAGGCAATCTTCATGGTTTGGCCCGAACTTACGATAATCTTAGCCAATTATATAATAGTCAAGGTAAAGAAGATCTAGCAATTGATTACAATTTAAAGGCCATTACTATTCTTGCTAAAATAGCCAAGGAAGGTTTAGAAATGAATTCTGAAGTATTACGTCAATCAGGAGTGTGGTAATTTTGAAAATAATTTATGATTAATTTTAAAGAATAATTTTACTATGCATTATACAGCTGAAAAAAAATCCATTTTATACAAATCTTCAAAATTTGTATCCCAATTTTTCGAAAAAAAACTTCCGGAATGGGCTGTTTATCACAACTTGAAGCATACAATTGAAACAGTTAATGGATGTCTGGAAATTGGTAAGGGATCAAATTTAAAAGAAGATAATCTTGAGATTGTATGCATAGCCGCTTGGTTCCACGACATTGGTTATATTTTCAAGTCAGAAGGACACGAAGAGAAAAGCGCTGAAATTGCATTGAAATTCCTAAAAGAAAATAATTATCAGTCAAACAAAATCGCAGAGGTCATTGAAAGCATCATTGCCACGAAAGTTTCAAATATTCCAAATAATCTTATGGGATTTATTATCTGTGACTCAGATCTAATATCGTTAGGTAGAACAGACTATTTTGAAAAGAATGATTTATTGAAATTAGAAATCGAGATGAGAGATAAGAAAAAGATAAGTGAAATCGCTTGGCTTAGAAGATCAATTCATTTTCTTTCATCACATTGTTATTACACAGAATATGCAAAGTTGAATTTCAATCCTCAGCTTAGAGAAAACCTTCTTACTCTTCAGAAACAAATTGACGGATTGAATTCATAAAGAAAACGCCCGGTTCATTCTATTGTTCTTGAAGGTATTTTTCTCGTATTTTATTTGTACACTATTGTGATTCACTACAGCTCGATCTGATAAACGAAATACTTTCACTTCGAACAAAGTTAAAATATTGACATATTAAAAAAATGTATTATATTCACAGCAATAACCAAAATTCTTACTAAAATTGGTTACCAATTAATGTTGGAAAATACTTCAATGGATTCAAATGTAAAATTAGAAATGAAACTTCCCAAAGTACCAAACATCGAACTGGTTGCAGTTGAAGGCTTGGAAAAAATGGG
>JAZGGS010000482.1:0-2246 GCA_036480595.1 Ignavibacteriaceae bacterium | reverse complement strand
AAACCCTCAACATCATAAAGCTCGGATTTCAAATGGAACGGAGTTTTATTATTCCATGCTTTTTTATTTGTATTAAAAAAATTGATTAATTCTTTTTGATTATTCATTTATTCTCTCGTTTAGAATTTATTCTCTACTATAAAAAGATTCCGGCTCTCCGACGGGATAGAGACTGTGTAAAAAATAAAAAACTCACCCTTTCCGAAGGAATCCCTTCGGGAAAATCCCTCTCTTACTAAGAGAGGGACTTTTTAAAAGCTGAGAAGCTACTTGTTTTAGCTGCTTCGCTTTTTAAGAGAAGGGGTTGGGGATGAGTTATTAAATATGACATATAGTTTTTACGCAAACTCATACCTTCGGAAGAAAGCCGGAACGACAATTTTGAATCGAATTTTATATTGTTGATTAAGCTATTTGAGTATTCAATTCCGGTTTAATTCTCCAGGCAAGCACCAACCCGGCAATAAACCATGTAACACAAAGATCAATAGCAATTATCATCGAATAACCTGTGGGAAAACTCCACCAGTTCCATTCGATAAATGGTCCTACAAAAGCTGCAAACATTCCAAGCAACATAACAAAAATTACCCTGCGCCAGAATGATGGATTTTGTGCAAGAGTCATCATCAATAAAACTCCGGCAATAAATGCAGCAATAAAATTGATGACAAAACTTTTTATCAAAGGCATTACCATATTCCACTCTGTGCCCTCCGGGTTATAAACCATAAAATGAACCAGCGGACCTGCTTTATATTGATCGGACCATTCCTGCATAGCAGCATCCGATTCATCTTCAGTTTCACCGGGATAGAGATAGATTCCTGGTTCGGTAAGGGATTCTTTCATTTGCTCCAGTAATACCTGATCCTTAATGCTCTTAATATCAACGTTGTGCCAAGGTAATAGTGTCCAGGAGATAAATATCCAGATAAAAACTACTACAGCAGTAATAAGTGAGGGAACAATTAATTTGTTCATTTCTCCTCCAGGGATTTATTTAACAATTAAGTTTTCGTTGTTCTCTTATTCCTCTTTTGCACGCTCCACAATATTTTGCGGAAGTGATTTAGAAGTCTTCGCTCCAAGCTCTTTAATTTTTTCTGCCCTGCCAACAAGATTCCCCGTGCCGTCTGAAAGTTTTTTCATCGCATCTTCGTAACTGCTCTTTGCCTGATCCATCCTATTGCCAACATCAACTAAGTCATCAACAAAGCCAACAAACTTATCGTACAGTGCACCAGATTGTTTTGCAATTTCAAGTACGTTTTTGTTTTGGTACTCTTGTTTCCAGATGTTTGCAATTGTTCTTAAAGTTGCAAGAAGAGTTGAAGGAGATACGATTATAATATTTTTATCATATGCATCAACATAAAGGTTTTCGCCAAACTGGATTGCCATACTAAAAGCCGGTTCAATGGGAATAAACATCAAAACAAAATCTAATGATTCTTCCTGGAAAAGATTCTGATACTCTTTATCACTTAAATCTTTTATGTGTCTTTTAACTGAATTAATGAAAGCTTTAAGGTGAATATTTTTCTGATCATCTTCTTCTGCAGAAACAAAACGCTCATAATCTACCAAAGATACTTTAGAATCGATTATAATTTTTTTCTTTTCAGGAAGATTTATAATCACATCAGGTCTTTTCCTGCTTCCGTCTTCAGCAGTTAAACTTTCCTGGATGGAATATTCTTCACCTTTTCTTAAACCAGATCTTTCAAGAATTCTTTCAAGTTGAATTTCTCCCCAATCACCCTGAGCTTTTGTATCACCTTTCAGCGCTTTCACAAGGTTTTGTGCGTCCTGACTCATCTGCAAATTCATTTCTTTAAGTGAAGATAACTGCTGGCGTAATGCTGCATTTCTATCAATACTTTCTTTGTTACTCTCTTCAACTTTATTCTGGAATTCTGAAATTCTTTCCTTTAACGGATTAAGAATTTCTTGAAGATTGGTTTTGCTTTGCTCAGAAAATTTTGATGTTTTTTCATCAAATATTTTATTTGCAAGATTTTCAAATTCCTTTGTGAACTTTTCCTGAAGTTGCTCAACTTCTTTTTTATTTTCATCAAGTTTTTGTTGAAGATTTAAGTAATCAGCTTTTAGAGATGAAAGTTCAGAATTGAGGTTGTAAGATTTTTCACGTTCTCCATTTAACAGATTTTCATTTTCTTTATTTTGCTCATCAGTTAATCTTAAACGTTCTTCCAGCTTTGCACTTTTGTTCCTTAAAATAA
>JAZGGS010000481.1:0-4790 GCA_036480595.1 Ignavibacteriaceae bacterium | reverse complement strand
ACCACCAAATCAGGACATTCCCCAGCCAGTATTGTAGTTATTCAGAAAGGGGTTTCATCTGTACTTATGAAACTTAACATAAATTGGTTTTACGTTCAATCAACTATTAGAAAATTTCATTGAATCTGGTTTAAGTGGAGATTTTGAGGAATTTTGATTGAATTGTTTCTGAAGAATTTTTGTAGTTCACGGTAATTTTTAGTTTAAAAACAATCCACTGGACAAAGAAATGCTATATCTTTGAGGAATGGCATTTCTAAACAAGTTATGAATATTCTTTCTCTCCCCTCCTGTCTCGAAACGAGCCGTGGCAAGTTGGGAAGAGATAAAAAGGGGATTATTAGAATCCCAACCGTTCCATATCTGCAACAAGATTTTTTACTGCATTTATTGAGTTATCTAACCCAGCTTGTTCAGCTTCGTCTAAAGAAAACTCAACAACTTTTTCCACTCCAGTAGCGCCTAACACAGCAGGAACTCCTAGATAGTAACCATTAACACCAAACTCGCCATCCAGGTAAGCACATACCGGAAGCACTCTTTTTTCATCGTAAATAATTGCTTCTGCCATAGAGACAGCTGCAGATGCAGGAGAATAAAAAGCAGAACCGGTTTTTAGCAAACCTACTACTTCTCCACCGGCTTTTTTGGTTCTTGTAACCATAGCATTCATAACCTCTTTGGCTTTTGCTGTATCGCCGTACTTACGTTCCAGCAATTCCATCGTAGGTATTCCGTTTACGTTTGAGTGCCTGATAATCGGTACCATTGTATCGCCATGACCGCCGAGTACCATAGCATTAACATCCTTTACAGAAACTCCAAGTTCCCAGGCAATAAATGTTGAGAATCGTGAAGAATCCAGGATACCTGCCTGACCGAACACCCTGTTGGTTGGAAAGCCGGTAAATTTTTTAAAGAGTGTAACCATTGCATCAAGCGGGTTAGAAATTATAATGCATATAGCATCGGGTGCATTATCTTTAACAGCTTCCGCAACTGATTTCATGATCTTGGAATTGGTTGTTAAAAGATCATCCCTGCTCATACCCGGTTTGCGTGGTAAACCAGCTGTTATAATTACCAGGTCTGAACCGGCAATATCTTTATAATCATTGGTTCCCTCAACTTTCCCATCAAAGCCGTCTACCCGGGATGCTTCCGCTATATCAAGCGTTTTACCCTGCGGCATATCCTCAACGATATCGAACAAAACCACATCGCCAAGTTGTCTTTGAGCAATAAGTTGTGCCAAAACTCCACCGATTTGACCGCCACCGATAAGAGATATTTTTTTTCTAGCCATTGTTAACTCCCTCTGGATTATTATTTTAAACTGACAACTGTTAAAATAATCAAAAAAAAATTATGCGTTACTATTTGGTGGAATTAATTAAATTTTTTTTAAAATAATTGGGGGAATTATTGAGGAATAGTTAAATCTTTAAAGTAAGAATGGTTTCTGTTCCGGTTGGAGTAATATTATAATGTAATTCATCCATGTAAACGCGCATCAGGTAAACGCCCCGCCCGGAATCTTTAAGTAAATTTTCCGGCTGTGTGGGATCCGGTATTTCGGAAGGATCAAATCCTTCTCCCTCATCAGTTATCTTTATGGTAATTTTTGTTTTATCAACTTGTACATCAACAGTTACCAGCTTGTTATCATCACATTTATTTGCATGAATGATTGCATTAGTAGTGGCTTCGGTAACTGCTAAAAGGAGTGCTGCTAACCGTTCATTATCCAATCCAAGATCTTTTGCAAAATAATTAACAAATTCTTCAACTGTAATTAAATTGTTCGGATTGCTTTCTATTTCAAGATGGTAGCTTTCTTCAGGCAATTTTAATTATAATTTTATTAAACAAAATAATAAAAAAAAATTTGTTCTCAATCTAGAATTTCCAGCTCATTTCAACAATAAGGTTGGCTCTTTCCCTGTCCGGCACATCATTCATCGAAATAAACTCGTACCAGCTATTCACTTTAAGATAGAGCGAAGGGGACCCAATAACAATTTCGAGCAAGGGACCTACTGTTAAAAATTTTGTACTAGCGATCCTGTTCTTTTCTTCATAGTTAAAAGTATTTAATGAAAAATAACGAATACCAAGAGCAAAAAGTGCATTATTCATAACATAACCTACTTTTGGAGTGGCAAAAATTTCTTCCAGGTATCTTTTAGGTCTTTCGGCAAAATCATCCCAATTCAGGTCTCCCTGGTCGGTAAGTTTAATGTAAGCATTAATTATTAATGTAAACTTATTGGATAAGCTCCACCTGGTAGAATCGGTAGCTGTAAATTGCCTGAACGATATGCTTCTAAGATTTGAAGCTACATCTTCAAAATCGTAAACAGTATAATTTGCAGAGACTTCAAAATTATTGAGGGAGGAAAACTGTGCGCCGTAGTAATAGCCGCCTGTGGAAAACCGCAGTACACGGTTTATATTATTATTGGCACTACGGCTTGCAAACAGGTAAACGATATGGCTGTACGTTCCTTCTACATTAGCAAACATTTCAAAAAAGGGTGTAATAAATTTTGAATACCTGATGCGGGCTATAGAGAGCAGCTCATCCCTGTCATCATCGTTATTAATGTTTGGTGTATCGTATTTAAGTTTACTCTGGAACATGCTTACAGACAGCCGGTCTGTATTACTAATCTGAATGTTTCCAAGTAAGGAAATTGCTGCTCTTCCGGAGTTGTTATTTTTTCTACTTTCAAGTTCTTTTCTCTGCTCATAAAAGCTCTCATCCACTCCTTCAATTCTTTTGGCGATGTGTTTTTCGTCCCTCTCAATATAATTTAGCCGAAGAACGCCATCTATATTTGCTGTTCTGTAGATAAGAGAAGATTCGGCACCTATTCTAAGCTCCTCAATTTTTGTATCAAAAATGTCTTGCGATTGAATATCCAGCGACCTGTAACGTGTATCCCTATCGATTGTACGCCAGTTCAGTCTTCCGGATAATTCCAGCGTAAACAGATCCAGGAAGCCGTTGAACACAAGCCGATCCTGAATTAAATATATTGATTCGGTTCTCCCTTCAATGTTGTTTGTAACGTTAAACTGGCTTGATGTAATTGAATCTGCCGGGAAATAAAAATCTTTCCTGCTCTGTGTAAATTTAGTATTGAATGAATTTAATACATTCGGGTTAAACGGGTTGCTTACCAAAAGGTTAAAGAACCGAAGCAAGTTTTTTCTTGGGGAAATATCTTCGTTTTCAAATTTTAATTCGGAATGGAGAGAAAAATCTGTAAAATCTAAATTACTTATCAAACCCTCAAAGCCATAAATAGGACCCCGGTCTGCTTTACCAACCTGTTTGTTAATTGAGTAGCCGCCGTAAGGAGTAAGATAGATCTGTCTCAGTAATTCAATTTCAGTATAAAATGTAGCGTGGTTAATTGCAGTCTGGTTTATTGCTAATTGTCTGTCATCCGATAAGAGGCTGCTTTTTACAGATAATCCCGCATTTAAACCACGATTGAATTTATAGATTCCCCTAAAGATAAAGTATTGTTCATCTCTTATGCTGTTACTGCCTGCTTTTACAAGTGTGGAACGGAAATTTTCCTTTATACTAAAACTGAAAGGAGCGGATGAGCCGGATACTTCGAAACCGCTGTTTAAATAATATGTATTCAATTGCTTATCAAAATTTGTAAAGAGTCGGTTTAACGGTTGTAAGGTAATTTTATATTCAAGTGTATCCAATGAACTTTGTGCAAAACAATCCACTGTTTTTAACGAAATAAGGAGAAGCAGGAGAGAGCATTTTTTAAGGATTTCAATCACAAAATTCTTAAGGAATAGTTTGTTAAAATAAATTCTTTCCGTATCAATTAAGATAATGAGAAATGATCTTGCTGTAAAGTAACCGGGAATGCCTGTATGTATTTATCTTTCCGCTCATCACACAATTCAGTTTAGGTTACTCCAGTTAGGTATAATTTAATACAAAATTAAATATAGTTATATTATAAAATTATAATTTGAAATTATTTAGCATAATTGAATATTAATAAAATAGAAAAAATGCCAAAAGGAAAAACCGGGAAGATAACTAAAAAGAAACAGCAGAAGTCTAAAAGGCAAATTAATTTATCCCAAAAGTTTGAAGAATTAATTAATTCCAGATTCCTTGGTATAGGGATTGCAGTGGTTTACTTTATAGTAATGGCAATTGTCAGCTTCAGTTTCCACAAGATTGGTGATTACGGGGTTGAGACAGATTTTTTCTGGGGTTACGTTCCCGCAGCAAAAGATTTTCTTAATGGTGTGATAACTATCGATGCTTTTAGGGGACCTTTATATCCAATTGTACTTGGAATATTCGGTTTTATACTTTCAGATTTCTTTAATGCTGGAATTCTCATCGGTATTCTCTCAGCTGCGTTCGTTATCTATTTTACTTTCGAATTGGTTAAAAGAATTTTCTCCCCCAAGGTTGCGTTGTTCGTTACGCTTATACTTACCTGCAATCCTGTTTTTGTTCAATATTCCTACAGTGCGGGCACCGATATGTTTTTCAGCGCGCTGGTTACGGCAACACTTTTCTTTTTCTTTAAGGAAAAAGAACTGAGTTATAAAAACCTGGTTATTGCAGCTTTCCTGGGGGGACTCTCCTACCTGACCCGGTATAACGGCATCTTCCTTTTCGGTTTTGTTATTGTTATTCTCTTCATCAATTACTGGAACATTGACTGGTTAAAACGATTTAAAACAGCCGCAGCTTTTGTGGTTGTTTTTATTATCACATTTTCTCCCTGGGG
>JAZGGS010000480.1:0-5734 GCA_036480595.1 Ignavibacteriaceae bacterium | reverse complement strand
AAATGGTATGATTTTCAGCATCAGCCTTCCCGTTACCCGCCGAAATTATGTGTTATCCAAATACATATTTGGATGGGCATTGTTATTTGCTGTAGTTTTGTATGCAATTTTATACTCTACACTTGTAATAACTATTACAGGTGGAAACGCCTATGACATTTATAGGGGTGCAACTGTGTATACTTATCTTCGCGGTTTCTTCATTGTTGGATCTATAATTGCTGTGCTCTTTCCTATTTCACTAAGGTATGGTACTTTATCAGGATTCTTAATTTTCGCCGTTTCATTAAACCTACTTGGTGTAATAATATTTTTCATTTCAAGATCATTATCTGAAACCGGGAATTCGATTGAAGGGTTTATTTTGTCCATTTTTTCTTTTATCTCCGGGATTTCTGATTATCTCCTTGAATCAATGGGTGAGTTGATTTTTATCCCTTTTGTTATCTTGCTAATTATTACAATAAATTACTTTTCTTTTAAGACATCAATAATTTTATTCAAACAAAGAGATTTGTAGAGATTCAAGGATGTTCAACGTAATCTCAAAATATACGTGCGATATTAATTGCCCGTTAAAGAAGTGTATGAATAAAACCATTTGGGTAATCAAGTATGAAACTGAGGGGCTGATACGATATATTCATTTATGCACGGAATTAAACAAGGTTATAAATACACTTTCCATAAACCCAATGGTGGAATCTCTTAAAGAAAACGAGATTAGCTAATTATATTATATTGCTGCCACCACCTGCCTAAAATTATATTCATACACCAACAGGATTATGGCAAGCGAGAATTTTTTAGAATATTTAACCAAACTGTATGCGAGTAACTTCCAATAATATTTTTTACCTTTTTCAAGTAACCAAAGTGATCTTAAAAATGTTTATACTTCCTGAAAGAAAGCTTTTTGGAATACCCCGCGGGAAGTTCATAATGATGAAGAAATTTCTTTAATCGTTGATAATAATCTTTCTGAGAATAGATAGTTCAAATTATGTTGGTGTATCCGGCCATCAATTCAGCATATTAAATCATGGGCATTAATAATAACTTATATTCTACCCTTCAAAAACATATCCCGCTCCACGAACACTTTTAATGTAAATCGGGGTGGATGGATCTTCTTCGAAGTAATTACGCAAGCGTGAAATAAATATATCTACTGTACGTGTTTCGATATCCGGATTTAAATGCCAGACTTTCTCAAGCAATTCCTTTCGTGATACTATCTTCCCTTTATTATTAATCATGTACTTTAAAACCATGGCTTCGTGTGGAGTAAGCTTCAATTCTTTATTGCCGCATTTACATTTCAGGTTTTCAAAATTAATTTTATTCCTTCCAAAACTATAAACCGGTTCATTCGAGGTTGCTTTTTGGTACCAGGCTTTTCGTTTTAACATTCCCTTTACTCGCAGTAAAAGTTCTTTCAAATGAAAAGGTTTTGTAATGTAATCATCGGCACCTAATTCCAATCCTTTAACCATGTCTCCCTTGGAGGTTCTTGCAGTCAGCATTAAGATCGGCATTTGAGGATTAGCTTTGCGTACTATTTTTGCAATTTCAAAACCATCAATGTAAGGAAGCATAATGTCAAGTATTATCATATCAAAATTATCCGATTCAAAAAGACTAACCGCTTCTCTTCCATCTTTAGCCCATTCAACAAGGTAACCCTCTTCAACTAAGTTAAACTCCAAACCCACAGCAAGGGTTTTCTCATCTTCAACTAATAATATTTTAATTTCTTTGTATGAATTGTTATCCATCGGTTTATCTTTATTTTCTTTTCAGAAGTTTATTTATAAAATGTTTTTTAGATGCTTGGTAAACAGGCAGCTCAATAGTAAATTTGGTTCCTTTATTTTCTCCTTCACTTAAAACCGAGACCTTACCGCCATGATTTCTAATTATCTCCTTTGTCAAGTATAACCCTAAGCCGGTTCCTTTAACGTTCGGTACCTTACTATGCTGTATACGATGAAATTTATTAAAAACTTTCTTTAATTCCCCGGGTGGAATACCGATTCCCCTATCACTGAATTCGATTATAAACCTTTTTAGATTACAGGACAAATTAACATCTATTTTAACGGAATCCACAGAATATTTGATAGCATTATCTATCAGGTTATCCAGCACAATCTTCATCGCTTTTGCATCTGTAACAATTTCGCACGGTGCGCTGCCGCTTATATTTATAGCATCATTCGGCAACCTGAATTGCCCGGCAGAATCCATAAGTAAATTTTTAATAGTTAATTCTGCATCCTGAACCTGATAATTGTGTGCAAGTTTTTTCTGCTCCAGCGCTGATATTTCCAGGATAGAATTAATAAGATTATTGAGCCGATTAACATCTGTCGTCATTAAATCAATAAATTCTTCCTGCTTATCTGGCGAAACGTTGCGTTCATTCAAAGTTTCCAGGTAAAGTTGGATAGATGACAACGGCGATTTTAACTCGTGGGTAACGTTGCTTATAAAATTATCGTAGAGCTTTGCTAACCTGAGCTGAACGCTCAAATGCCTGAAGATTAAAGAAGTTGTGAATGATAAGCCGCTGAGTAAAACCAGCCCAATTACGAATGGAACCACGTTTGTAATATCATACGTAAGTTGGGGGGAAATCTGGTCGCCTACCTTTTCGAATACGATGTAGTTATACACATACCAATATATCCACAGACCGAGCAACGAAAGCCATGCAAGCTGTGCCAGTACAAAAATGATGCTATGATAAAACAGGGATCTTCTTTTTTTCAGGATATTATCCCATTTAAATAGAGTAAATAATACTTATACCTTATAAACTTGCCACAAATATCAATTATAAAATGATGAAGTTCAAATCGCGCCTATAAATTTTTACATTTCTTTTACAGTACTTTATTAAAAAAATAAGCATTTTAGGGTAGAAAATTACAACAAGTTGTGAGGATAGAATGAAAGTATTACTCGTTTATCCTGAGACACCATTATCGTTCTGGAGTTTTAAAGATGCTCTTAAGTTTATTTCTAAAAAAGCCCCCGAACCACCGCTCGGGCTTATAACCGTAGCTGCTATGCTGCCGGAAGAATGGGAAAAGAAACTTATAGATATGAATGTGTCAAAGCTAAAAGATGAGCACATTCTTTGGGCTGATTATGTTTTCCTGAGTGGAATGAATATTCACATTAATTCTTTTAAAGATGTAATAAGGCGGTGCAATACTTTTAGGATAAAAATTGTGGTGGGTGGACCTTTGGCAACAACACAGCCGGATGATTTTTTGGGTGTTGATCATTTTATATTAAATGAAGCCGAGAACACTCTGCCGCCGTTTTTAGAAGATCTTAAAAATGGTACCCCCAAACACATGTACAGATCAGAGGAATTTCCGGATGTTAAATCCTCTCCTATTCCCAGGTGGGAATTACTTGAGAGAAAAAAATACGCGGGTATGGCGCTGCAATACTCACGGGGATGTCCTTATGATTGTGAATTTTGTAGTATAATTATGCTCAATGGGAGGAAACCAAGAACCAAAACAAGTGAGCAGTTTATACATGAACTAGAAACTATTTACGCACTTGGCTGGCGTGGTACAGTTGCAATAGTTGATGATAATTTTATAGGGAATAAAAGGAAACTTAAAACCGAGATGCTGCCAAAATTAATTGAATGGTCAAAGCAAAAGAAATATCCTTTCAATTTTGGTTCCGAAGTATCTGTAAATCTTTCTGATGATAAACAACTTATGGATATGATGGTTGAAGCCGGCTTTAACAGTGTCTTCGTCGGTATTGAAACGCCGAATGATGAAAGTCTTAAGGAGTGCGGCAAAGCCCAAAATCGTAAAAGGGATTTAATTACTTCAGTTCGGGAAATGCAAAAAAGCGGGTTTATAGTAGCAGGCGGCTTTATAGTAGGATTCGATAATGATTCAAAGCAAGTCTTTAAGGAACAAATTGATTTTATTCAGGAAAGTGGTATTGTTACTGCAATGGTTGGATTGCTTAATGCACCGGTTGGTACAAAACTGTTTAAAAGACTTCAATCAGAAAAAAGGCTGATTAATTCATTTGCTGCGACCAATACGGATGGATCAATTAACTTTATACCAAGAATGAATTATGGAGATTTGATTGCGGGCTATTCAAATATTATAAAAACAATCTACTCCCAAAAAGAATATTACATACGTTTGAAGCATTTTCTTTATCATTATAATTTGCCGGGCTGGTGCTCTAATAAAATAAGTTTAACCGAGATTAAAGCTTTTTTAAAAGTGATATGGCTGCTTGGTATTATTGAGAAAGGTAAACGTTATTTCTGGAAACTGCTTGGTGTTAGTTTATTTAAATTTCCTAAAAAGTTTACCCTGGCAATGACCTTTGCAGTTTACGGGTACCACTTCAGACGGGTTGCATCAATAATATAGATCATTCTTTTTTAAAATAGGTTCTTAGAATTTTTGCTTGTATACAATCCACGTTTTATACTTCCCGTTTATCTCAGTTTAAAACATTATCTAAATAATTCCTTAATCATAAATTGAATCTCGGTTAAGTAATTATTCGGATTACCTTTAAAGATCATTCCCGGTCCTATTAAATAAATCTCGCGGGTGGGGAGTTTCATTTTGTAACCCTTGTTATTTACATATCCATAAATCTTTTTATAAGATTCTGTAAACGTTTCATACGGACCTTTATGAATTAAAGAGATACACTTACCGCCCGGTAATTCTCTTACAGAAATTTTATCACTACTGCTTCCTTTACGAACCGGGAAGCAAGGTTCAAAATCTGCATCTTCTTCCTTGTATTCGCCATCGTAATAAAGATTCATAGCTTTGCCGTTGATGTGTCTTCCCATCGCTTTGCCGAGGATCTTAAATCCCTCACCAACTTCGTTGTATTTCCCTTTCATCCTGTAACCGGCAATAAGAAGCGTTTCAACCTCTTTTTCTTCAATATCAAACGATTCTTCTGTTTTCATTTTATTTTCCTTTTCATAAATAATTAAAGATTCTATCGAGCGGGAAATTTCTTTGTAGCGATCGATCTTATTCCTTATCTCGCCCAGTTTAGTATGAAGCTGTTCCAGTATTTCCTCTTCTTCATCACACTCATTAAGTATCTCCTTAATTTCAGCAAGACTGAATTCATAATCCCTCAGGATCTTAATCGATCTTGCCCGGTCACAATCGGCTTCGTTATAGTAACGGTAGCCGGTAAACTCATCAACCTCTGCAGGAACCAGTATTTCCTTTTCGTGGTAGAGACGTAGAGATTTTATAGAGAGTGATGTAATTTTAGAAAACTCTCCGATACTGAACTTCATAATTTCCTCGCTCTGTTAATTACAAAAGTCGATCAACTCTTATATGTAAATATAAGGGCTGCCCCTGGGGGAGAGTCAAGTGGTTTTGTAATTATTTTTAATCGTTAAAAGCTTTGGATTGGCAACTAAGTTTTGATATGACAAAATTTAATGTGATTTTTTATATATTTTTTTTGATAGGATATATATATGAGAGAATTGCTATCTTTCCTTTGTACAGAAAATTTTTGTTTCTGAAATGCAGATAGCTCTAACCAAATGTAAGGTATTGAAGTTGTTTTGCGCATACAATATTGTTAACCACACCCGAACAAAAGGCTTATCCTCCGGGACAAAACCATTTTACAAAAATTTTGTTCAAGTACACTTTTCAAAAATATTGGGTCGTTTCAATTA
>JAZGGS010000479.1:0-12001 GCA_036480595.1 Ignavibacteriaceae bacterium | reverse complement strand
TTGTTAACCAAACTTACATATGGTAATGTTAGCTTCAAATTAGTTACGTTATTTTTCAATATTGCTGATTCTAGAAGAAAACAAAAAGTATGCCGTATAAGGATGCATTTATTAGCTTTTAATTGATGGTATCCGGATTATTATTTCTGAGTAGGTATTTCTGATAGGTAAAAATTAAATTTTTAGTTCATATTATTTCCCTTTCCCACAAAGTTCAATAAGCACACCATTAGCAGATTTTGGATGCAGAAAAGCAATATCAAGATCTTCTGCTCCTTTGCGGGTTGTCTCATCAATAAGTCTGATGTTATTCTTTTTCAATTCTTCAAGAGATGAGTTTACATCGTTTACTGCAAAGGCGATGTGATGCATCCCTTCACCTTTTTTCTGAACAAACTTTCCAATTGGTCCATCGGGCTGGGTGGATTCCAGCAATTCAATTTTTGTCTGCCCAATCTGGAAGAATGCTGTCTTTACTTTTTGGTCTTTTACTTCTTCAATTCCGTAACATTTAAGTCCAAGCACATCCTCATAAAATTTAATAGAATCATCTAGACTCTTTACAGCTATTCCTATATGTTCAATATGAGTTAACTCCATCTGGAAACCTTTGAAAAAAATTATTAATAAAGATTATATTATTACCTGTTCTTTATATTCACCGAAAACTTTTCTTAAAACATTACATATTTCACCAATGCTTGCATACGTTTTTACCGAGTTAAGAATAAACGGGAGAAGATTATCTTCACCTTCGGCAGCATTTTGCAACCCGGATAATGATTTGTTTACAGCCTCATTATTTCTCTCTGATTTCATCTTATTCAAAAAAGCAACCTGTTCTTTCTGAACATTCATATCGATCTTTAAAAGATCTTCCGGCTGCGGCTCATCAACCTGGTATTTATTTACACCAACTATAATCCGTTCATTTGCTTCAATTTCTAATTCATATTTATATGCAGCTTTTTGAATTTCAGTTTGAACAAAACCGGAATTTATTGCTTCAATCATCCCGCCAAGGTCATCAATTTTTTTTATATAATTCATTGCTTCCTCTTCAACCCGGTCGGTCATAGATTCAATAAAATAGGAACCTGCAAGAGGATCAACAGTGTTTGTTACGCCACTTTCTTCTGCAACAATTTGCTGTGTTCGTAATGCAATCCTAACCGAATCTTCGGCGGGAAGCGCCAGCGCTTCATCTCTTGAATTTGTATGTAAGCTTTGTGTCCCGCCAAGCACAGCAGCTAAAGTTTGTATTGTAACACGTGCTATATTGTTATCAACTTGCTGTGCAGTTAAGGTTGAACCTGCAGTTTGCGTATGAAACCTGAGCATCATTGAATTCGGATCTTTTACTTTAAATCTTTCCTTCATAATTTTTGCCCAGAGCCTTCTTGCCGCACGGTACTTTGCAACTTCTTCCAGCAGATCGTTATGTGCATTGAAAAAGAAAGATAACCGTTTTGCAAACTGGTCGACATTTAGACCCGCCGCTAATGCAGCTTCAACATAAGCAATTCCGTTAGCTATTGTAAACCCAACTTCCTGTGCTGCTGTAGAGCCTGCTTCACGAATGTGGTAACCGGAAATTGAAATTGTATTCCAGCGTGGAACTTCCTTTGTGCAAAATTCAAAAATATTTGTAACCAATCTCATTGAGGGTTTTGGCGGAAAAATGTAAGTGCCGCGAGCAATATATTCTTTTAAAATATCGTTTTGTATTGTACCGTTGATCTTATCTTTTGATACTCCCTGTTTTTCAGCAACGGCGATATACATTGCCAGCAGAACAGAAGCCGGAGCGTTTATAGTCAAAGAAGTTGAAACTTTATCGAGTGGAATTTGATCGAAAAGAACTTCCATATCTGCAAGTGTATCAATAGCCACGCCAACCTTACCAACTTCACCATAAGCCATCGGATCGTCACTATCATATCCTATTTGAGTTGGAAGATCGAAGGCGACCGATAAACCGGATTGCCCTTGCTCAAGCAAATACCTGTAACGGTTATTAGATTCTTTTGCAGTTCCAAAACCTGCATACTGCCTCATTGTCCAGAGCCGTCCCCTGTACATTGAAGGTCTTATTCCGCGGGTAAAAGGGAAGGAACCCGGAAATCCGATTTGCTCATAATATTCTTTATCTGCTTTTTCCGGATGATATAGTTCCTCGACTGGTGAAAATGATACGGTTTTAAATTCCTTTTTTCGTTCAGGATTTTTTTCTATAAACTTGTTGTAAACTAACTCTTTCCATTTTTTTGATTCAGCACTTTCTTCATCTGAATTTTGCTTTTTCAAAATTTTCTCCTATTAATGAATAACCAGGCAAGTAACATTTTTATTTATTACGATAAATTTACTTCCGCATTGTTTCTTTAGCAACTTTAAATTTGTTTGAGCGACTAAATAGAAAGCCGACTAATTGTTGGGAAAATTCTTTTAAATCACAGTAGAGAAAAAATAATACAATTTCACAATTAATAAAGTGCTAAAAACTTATAGCTCAACTAGTTACAAAGAACCCTTTAAGAATAATTTATATAAAACCGTTTTGCTTTAGTGTAAATAAAGGATTTTTGCAAAATGAACTCTGTTTATCTATATTTACACGCTTAAAATCGAATATTTTTGAACAAAATGAGTTCCGGGTGTAAAAAGTGGAAATAGGAACCCGTTCTTTAAAAAATTAATGAAGAATTAATGCTATCGGAGTGTTCATCTTCGTTGAATAAATTCAACTACTAAGGATAAAGCGAAAATAAAAAGTTCTTTAACAGGTTGGTAGATGTACCTATCGAAGCTTCTGAACTACTACGGTAATTCTAAGGCAGAAGCGTAGATGGGCGCACTGGACTTAAAATTATAATAATTTGCCGGGGTGGCGGAATTGGTAGACGCACTGGACTTAAAATCCAGTGGGAATTTATTCCCGTGCCGGTTCGAGTCCGGCCCTCGGTACAAGGAAAAGCATCAAACAATAAATAATAAGTTTCAATTTTGTGTTTTGATCCGCCGCGGCGGATTGTGATTTGCTATTTTAAGAAAAAGGGCTCTTAGCTCAGTTGGTTAGAGCGTCTGCTTGACGTGCAGAAGGCCAGAGGTTCGAATCCTCTAGAGCCCACTCTGTTTAACGGCAGGAAGGACTATCGGATTTGATCCGATTTTTTTGTGTTATAAAATTATGAGTAAAATTAAAATTACATTCCCCGATGGGAACAAAAAGGAATTTGATAGCGGAATAACTGCATACAGTATTGCCGAATCTATTTCCGGCAGACTGGTAAAGGAATCTTTAGCTGCTAAGGTTAATGGTTCGATATTCGATCTTTACAGACCGATAACTGATGATGCAGAGATACAGTTTTTAACTTTTAACGAAGATGATGGGAAAGAAGTTTACTGGCATTCAACTTCGCACTTAATGGCTCATGCTGTTCAGGAGATCTATCCGGAAGCTAAGTTCGGTGTTGGTCCTGCAATAGATGCAGGATTTTATTACGATATAGATATTAATTCAACCCTGCACGATGAAGACTTGAAAAAGATTGAAGATAAGATGATTGAACTAACTAAGGAAAACAAATCGTTCGTTAGAAAAGAGTTATCTAAAGAATCTGCTATTTCTTTCTTCAAAGAAAAAGGCGATCAGTATAAAGTTGAACTCCTTTCTGAAATGAAAGAGAATGATGAAGTAATCAGCATTTATAATGAAGGCAGTTTTGCAGATCTTTGTCGCGGACCGCATCTTCCTTCAAGTGGTAAAATTAAATATATAAAGCTGTTAAACATTTCCGGTTCATACTGGCGCGGTGATGAAAAGAACAAACAGCTCCAGAGAATTTATGGCATTTCTTTTCCTAAAAAGAAAATGCTTGATGATTATCTCTACATGCTCGAAGAAGCAAAAAAGAGAGATCATCGAAAGCTTGGTAAAAAGCTAGATCTTTTTAGCATTCACGAAGAAGCCGGTACAGGTTTTATTTACTGGCATCCTAAAGGTGCTAGAGTTCGTTTGGAGATTGAAGATTACTGGCGAAGAGCCCATCTCGATAATGGGTATGAGATTTTGTATTCTCCGCACATGGGCAAAAGCTGGTTATGGGAAACCAGCGGTCATCTTGATTTTTATAAAGAAAGTATGTTTTCCAGGATTGATGTTGATGAGCAGGATTATTTTATTAAACCGATGAATTGTCCTTTTCATATTCTTATGTACAAAACTCATCTGCGTTCTTACCGCGATCTTCCAATGCGCTGGGCTGAGCTGGGCACTGTATACAGGTATGAAAAAAGCGGTGTGCTTCACGGATTACTTAGAGTAAGAGGATTTACCCAGGATGATGCACACATCTTTTGTACGCACGAGCAGGTGGAAGATGAAATTGTTGAAGTTATAAGATTTGCCTGTGAAATGTGGAAAGCTTTTGGTTTCGAAAAACTGGATTTTTATCTCTCTACAAAACCGGAAAAAGCAGTCGGTGTAGATGAACTATGGGCCAAAGCTACTGAATCATTAAGAAATGCTCTTGAGAGAGAGAAGATTGAATACACTATTGATGAAGGCGAAGGTGTTTTCTACGGACCAAAGATAGATATTAAAATAAAGGATACTCTTAACCGACAATGGCAAATGAGTACTATACAATTCGACTTTAATTTACCTGAACGATTCGATATGAAATACATTGGCGAGGATGGAAAAGAGCATCGCCCCTTTATGGTGCACCGTGCATTACTTGGTTCTATAGAAAGATTCTTTGGAGTGCTTATTGAACATTTTGCCGGTGCGTTCCCCGTATGGCTTGCGCCTGTGCAGGTTGCGGTTATTCCTGTTTCAGAGCATTATATTGATTATGCAAAGAAAGTTTCTGATGAGTTAAAGCAACATAATATCAGGGTTGAAACTGATGAAAGAAATGAAAAAACAAGCTATAAAATTCGTGATTGGGAAACAAACAAAGTTCCTTACATGCTTATCCTTGGTGAAAGGGAACAGGCAGCCGGAAACATCTCAATTCGAAAGCATAAAAAAGGTGACCTTGGTTCTTTTGCTTTATCAGATTTTATTGATAATATTACAAATGAAATTAAAAACAAAGATTTTAGGACAAATTAGAGAGGTATTTCATCGCTCAAAAAAATAAGACTAGGATTAATGAAGCTATAGAATCTTCGAATGTAAGGGTAATTGATTTAGATGGAAAACAATTAGGTATATTTTTAATTGAAGATGCGTTAAGACTGGCGGGGGAAAAGGATAGAGATCTTGTGGAAATTGCTCCGCAGGCAAAACCACCAGTTTGCAAAATAATTGATTATGGAAAATTCAGATATGAACAACAAAAAAGAGAGAAGCTGCAGAAGAAAAACCAGACAGTTTCTATATTAAAGGAAATCAGGTTTCATCCTAATACTGATGTACACGATTTTGAGTTTAAAACAAAACACGCTATAAATTTTTTAGAAGAAGGAAATAAAGTAAAAGCAACAGTTCAGTTTAAAGGTAGAGAAATGGCTTACACAGAACTAGGTGTAGATTTATTAAAAAGATTCATTGAAAAAACTGAAGAATGCTCCAAAGTGGAAGTCCCCATTAAAATGGAAGGGAGAAACATGAGCGTTATTATTGTTCCAATTTCAAAGAAGAAATAAAGTAAATAAAAAAATAGGAAATAGTTATGCCGAAAATGAAAAGCAACAGAGGTGCTGCAAAAACTTTTAAGAAAACAGCATCGGGTAAGTTTAAAAGAATGAAGGCGTATAAACTTCATATATTAACATCCAAATCTACAAAGAGAAAAAGAAATCTTAGACACGCAACACTGGTTGCAAAATCTGAACAGAAACGTGTTGTTTCAATGGTTCAATAATGAAAGAGGATAATTAAGATGCCGAAAACGAGTAATAGAGTAGCGTCTAGAAAAAGAAGAAAGAAAATTCTAAAGCAAACTAAAGGTTACTGGGGTGCACGTGGCAATGTTTATACAATTGCCAAAGGTGCGCTGGAAAAAGGATTAGTTCATGCTTACCGCGACAGGAAACTGAAGAAAAGAACATACAGACAAATATGGATTGTTAGAATTAATGCAGCCGCAAGGTTAAACGGAACAACTTATTCTAAATTTATGAATGCCTTAAAAGAAAAAGGTGTTGTTATTAACCGTAAAATACTTGCAAGCATGGCTGTTGAAAATCCTGATGTGTTTGCAGAATTAGCTAAATTTGCTACAAAATAATTTTATACCCCCTTCATTTTCCAAAATGAATTTTTTGAAGAGGGTATTTTTTTAAATATTCTGGAAGTACGGGATGCTGGTTGAAGAAATAGAAAAAATAAAAACTGATTTTAAAAGCGATGTTGTCAGGGTTTCTTCGCCTGCTGAACTCGAAAAGATAAGGATTAAATATCTAGGCAGAAACGGCTTGGTATCAAGTCTCTTCGATCAGCTTAAAACTGTACCAAACGAGCAGAAGCCGTTATTGGGTAAAAATCTTAATGAGCTTCGAAATCAAATTACTGTAGAATTTAACCAGGCAAAAACTTCTCTGGAAAGTAATAAATCAGTATTAACTTCCGCAATTGACTTAACGCTTCCAGGCAAAAACATTCACGTTGGCAGCAGGCATATCTTAACCCAAACGCTTGATGAGATAAAATCAATTTTTAAAGGAATGGGCTTTTCAGTTTGCGAAGGTCCAGAGCTTGAATCGGATCATAACAACTTTGAAGCGTTAAATTTCCCGCCTGATCATCCTGCAAGAGATATGCAGGATACATTCTTTATAAGTAAAGATTTCCTTCTGCGAACTCACACATCTCCTGTACAGATAAGAGTGATGGAAAACCAGCAACCGCCGGTTAGAGCAATAATGCCGGGCAGGGTTTACAGGAATGAAGCTGTAAGTGCGCGCAGCTATTGTATGTTCCACCAGGTTGAAGGGCTTTACATTGATACAGATGTTAGTTTTGCCGAGCTGAAAGGAACGCTTGTTTCTTTCGCCCAGCAGTTTTATTCTGAAGATCTTAAATACAGGTTTCGCCCAAGCTTTTTCCCGTTTACTGAACCAAGTGCCGAAATGGATATCACCTGTTTCATCTGTAAAGGAAAAGGTTGTAAGATATGCAAAGGTACCGGCTGGCTCGAAATTCTGGGCTGCGGTATGGTTGATCCTAATGTTTTTGATAATGTTAATTACGATTCGGAAAAGTATACCGGTTATGCTTTTGGGATGGGAATAGAAAGAATTGCAATGTTAAAGTATGGTATTGATGATATACGTGTCTTCTTCGAAAATGATTACCGTTTTCTTAGTCAGTTTTAATGGAGAATGATAGTTGAAAATTTCACTTAACTGGTTAAAAAAATATGTTGATTTAGAAAACATCTCAACTGAAGAGATAGTTTCACAGCTTACTATGTCCGGTTTGGAGGTTGAAGAATATTTTGACCAGAATGAAAAATATAAGAATTTTGTTATTGGATATGTAAAATCAAAAGAGAAACATCCTGATGCAGATAAGCTAACGGTTTGCACAGTTTCGGATGGCAATGAAGATTTACAAGTAATATGCGGTGCGCCGAATGTTAAAGCCGGACAAAAAATAGTTTTTGCACCCGTCGGAACCACAATTCCAAATGGGAAATTTAAAATAAAAAAGACAAAGATAAGAGGTGTGGAATCGCACGGGATGATTTGTTCGGAAGATGAATTAGAACTAAGCGATGATCAATCAGGAATTATGGTGCTGGATGAAAAGCTTGAAGAGGGAATACCCATTACCGAAGCTTTAGGATTAAATGATGTTATAATGGAAATTGCTGTAACACCAAACAGACCTGATGCGCTATCACATATAGGTGTTGCAAGAGACCTCTCTGCATTATTGAACCTTGAACTTAAAATACCTAAAGTTGAGCTAAAAGAGATTGAGAAAGATATTAATGATTTGGCAACTATAGAGATTGAGGATGATGTAAACTGCCCGCGTTATTCAGCCCGTGTAGTTACGGATGTTACAATAAAAGGATCACCCGGTTGGCTGAAGGATAAACTTGTAAGCATCGGGTTAAGACCTATTAACAACGTGGTTGATGTTACTAATTTTGTTTTACACGAAATTGGTCAACCGCTGCACGCTTTTGATCTTGATAGATTAAGCAAGAATAAAATTATTGTAAGGAGCACTTCAGAAAAAATTAAATTTACTACGCTCGATTCTAAAGAAAGAGAGCTGCAGCCGGGTACTTTAATGATTTGCGATGGTGAACGCGAAGTTGCAGTTGCGGGAGTTATGGGTGGTGAAAACTCTGAAGTAAGCGATGTTACAAAAAACATATTAATTGAAAGCGCCTACTTCAACCCAACTTCAATTAGAAGAACTTCTAAAGATCTTATGCTAACATCCGATTCATCCTTCCGGTTTGAGCGCGGCACTGATCCATCAAACACGGTGTATGCAGCAGAAAGAGCTGCTAAACTTATTGCCCAATTAGGAGATGGAAAAATTGTAAAGGGTGTTATAGATGTTTATCCTAAAAAGATTCATAACAAGGAATTAAAGCTCAGGTTAGCAAGAGTTACTAAACTGCTTGGTTACGAAGTGAGTAAAAATAATGTGATCAGGATTTTGCAAAAGCTTGGAATAAATATACTGAAAGATTTAAGTGATTCTTTAGAAGTTGTTGTTCCCAACTTCAGACCTGACATTGAAAGAGAAGTTGACCTGATTGAAGAGATTGCAAGGATTACCGGATACGATTCCATACCAACAATTTCCAGGATAACTATTACGCTTGATAAAAAAGTAAATGAATCTGAATTTACAGATAATGTAAGATCATCAGCCATTGCAATTGGTTTGAACGAAATAGTTAATAATCCGTTGGTTCCGGAAAAGTTTGCAGAGATTATTGGAAAGCCAATTAAGGTTGCCAATCCTCAAAGTAACGATATGGCATTTCTGCGAACATCACTTGTCCCGAGTGCTCTTAATATAGTTTCTAACAATATTAAAAGAGGGGAAAAAGATTTAGCATTCTTCGAAATAGGGAACATCTTTAACTTACTTAGCAGTGGCCAAGTAAAAAGTTTTGAAGATTTTAAAGAAGAAGCTAACATCATTTTAATAATAACCGGTTATAAAATTTTTAGAAAGTGGTACTCGAAAGCTGAAAAATATGATTTTTATGCACTCAAAGGTTTAGTAAATTCATTTTTAAAAAAGATTTCGCTTGACAATTCTTTAATTGATTTATATAATACAGTGCGAAATAGTATTTACGAGTACAATTTTGCCAAATGCCTGAATAAATCGGTTTTGGGCTATGGTGGTAAAGTAAAAAGCAGTGTTCTTAAAAAATTTGATATTGACCAGGATGTATTTTGTTTCGAGTTTAATTTAATGAAACTGAAAAATATTTCCCATGGCAATAAAACGTATTCTGTACCTTTAAAATTCCCAAAGGTTAGCCGGGATTTTGCATTTATCTTCGATAGCAGTGTTCCGTTCGAAGAAGTAAAATCGTTTATAAAAAAGAATGCATCTCAGCTCTTAAAATCAGTCTCTTTATTCGATTTATTCGAAAAGGGTGATATAGAAGAGAATAAAAAAAGTATGGCATTCAACCTTGAATATTACGATTTTAACAGAACGCTAACAGAAGATGAAGTTGATAAGGATTTTCAGAATGTAATTACACTGATTACAAATAAATTTAACGCAACTTTAAGAGGAAATTAATTGGTCGATCTTGCTAAATACGAATCGTTAGTTAATGACCTGACAGCTCTCGAAGCCCGGGTTTCTATCTTAAAAAGTAAATACAACGATACTCTGGAAAGAAACACAGAGTTGGAAGTTACATTTAATGAAGCCGAGCAGGAAAAGAGTACACTTCATCAGCGTATTTCGGATTTAGAGGGTGAGCTTGAAACCCTTAAACGGGAATCTGAAGACGCACAATTTAAAAATTTAACTTTAGAGGAAAGAGAATCGCTAAAAGCTAAAATAAAGGATTTAGTTACGCGAATTGACTATCACCTTTCTACAGATTCATCACGCTGAAAGCTTGATGAAAAGGAAAGGAATATTTAAGTTCTTAATTAATTTGATTGTAAGATGGGAAGACGTCAATGACAGATAAGAAGAAGCTTAAAATAAAAATATTCGAAAAAGAATATTCTTTACTGGTTGAAAATGAAGAGATAGCAAAAGAGCTTGCTATCTATGTAAATAAAGTAATGGAAGAAACTAAAGAAGAACTTCCGGATCAAGCTGCACAAACAATAGCTATAATTGCTTGTTTAAATATTGCTTACGATTTATTTATAGAGAAGAATAAGAACAGGGAATTTTTGATCCAGGCATCAGATAAAGTAAAGAAATTAAAGCTCCTTCTAAACGAACCCGAACTGTCTGACCCATCTTAAGTATTGCCGCGCTGCCGCTCCTTTTTAATTTGAAAAACTAACATCAAATAAATGGGAGTATGACTTCGACGTGTATTACAGACCTCATCTTCAGTCTTGTACTGAAGAATTGCATTTGCAACAGTGGAAGTAAAAAGCGTGCGAGCGTATTCCCACTGTGATTTAATAGGGTTTTTCCTATTGATCGTGGAGTGGCAGATGCGGTGCTTATACTTTTAACCTATAGTGGAGGTAAAATGGATGTACTATTGCTAATACTAATGTTAGTTCTGATGATAATTGTATTTTTCTATCTGGGATGGTTATTTAATTCGAAGGTTGGAAAGAAAAGTGCTGCCCTGGCTGATGAAAATGCTAAACGCATAATTGCCGATGCAGAAAAAGAATCCAAAAATCTTAAAAGAGAAAAATTACTTGAAGTAAAAGATGAATGGTACAAGAAGAAAATTGAATTTGATAATGAAGTCCAGAAGACAAGACAAAAGCTTGGTAACCTTGAAAAACAGATTACACAAAGAGAAGAGAATAGTGAGAAAAAATTCGATCTAGTTCTTCAAAAAGAAAGAGAGAATAAAAAGCTTGAGCAAAGTCTTGCCGATCAGAAAGAGAACCTGAAGAAGAGGACGCAAGAGGCTGAACAGATAAAGCTGGATCAGAATGTAAAACTTGAAAGAATTTCCGGCTTAACTTCAGAAGATGCTAAAAAAATGTTGATGGAAAATATGGTTAACCAGGCAAAGATTGATTCCATCCAGATGGTTAAGGAGATAACCGATAAAGCAAAAGCAGATGCCAAGCGCGAAGCACAAAAAGTTATCGTCCAGTCTATCCAGCGCACTGCCGCCGACCACTCCATAGAAACTACAATTTCGGTTGTTCAAATTCAGAATGATGAGATGAAGGGAAGAATCATCGGTAGGGAAGGAAGGAACATCAGGGCATTTGAATCTTCAACAGGCGTGGATGTTATTGTTGATGATACCCCCGAAGCTGTAATTTTATCCTCGTTCGATCAATTTAGAAGAGAGGTTGCGCGTGTTTCATTAGAAAGATTAATTGCAGATGGACGGATTCATCCAGCAAGGATTGAAGAAGTTGTTGAAAAAGTGAAGCAGGAACTTGAAGAAGAGATGATTAGGGAAGGTGAGAATACTGTGATGGAGCTTGGCTTACACAACATGCATAAGGAATTAATTAAGCAGCTTGGAAAGATGAAATACAGATCGAGCTTTGGACAAAATCTTTTACAGCACAGCATAGAGGTGGCGTATCTTACAGGGATAATGGCTGCGGAACTTGGACTGGAATCTAATCTTGCAAAAAGAGCCGGCTTGTTGCACGATATTGGTAAAACCGTTGATAAAAGTATTGAAGGTCCTCATGCTTTAGTGGGTTATGATTTGACTCAGCGGTATAAAGAAAATCCAATTGTTGCAAACGCAGTTGGTTCACATCACGAAGATATTGAAATGGAACACCCGATTGCAACACTTGTACAGGCAGCTGATGCAATTAGCGGAGCAAGACCCGGAGCAAGAAGGGAACCACTTGAAAGTTATGT
>JAZGGS010000478.1:0-6737 GCA_036480595.1 Ignavibacteriaceae bacterium | reverse complement strand
CTTAATCTTGTATCGAACATTGTAAGCAAAACACCTTCAATAGCTAAGCCGGGATTGTAATGCTTTTTAACTATATTAATTGTATTAAGTAATTGTCCTAACCCTTCAAGCGCAAAATACTCGCACTGAACCGGAATTAAAACTGAATGCGAAGCTGCAAGAGCATTTAGTGTCAATAATCCAAGCGAAGGAGGACAATCGATAATAATATAATCATACTTATTGCTAATTTCATCAAGTGCGTTTTTTAAAAGTCGTTCTCTTCTATCCATATCAACCATTTCAATTTCTGCACCAACAAGATTTATATTTGATGGAAGCAGATCGAGGTACGGCATATACGATTCCAAGATCACATCAGAAATATTTTCTGTCCCGATTATCACTTCGTAAATTGATGGATTCTGATTTGTAATGCTTAAACCCGATGACGAATTTGACTGCGGATCAATATCTACAAGCAGAGATTTTTTTTCTGCAGCAGCTAAAAGTGACGAAACATTTATGGCGGTTGTTGTCTTACCCACCCCACCCTTCTGGTTCGCAATCGAAATAATTTTACTCATTAATGCTCTGTTAATTCAAAAGTTATATCAATTTAATAAAATAATAACAAAAATAAATTCTCAAATTTTATTTATAAAATCTTATTACAAATCTATCTCTTCTCCGTATTGCATTATCCTGCTTTTAATTCCGGCTGCTTCTGCTTTCTTCTTGAACTCTTGAGGATCAGCTTCAATTACAGGAAATGTATTATAGTGCATAGGTATTGCAACTTCCGGCGAAACCAGCTCTGCAGCTTTAACAGCATCGGTTATACCCATTGTAAAATTATCCCCGATTGGCAGTAGCATATAATCTATTTTATTCATTTCGCCTATTAATTTCATATCGTAAAACAAACCTGTATCGCCGGTATGATAAATATTTTTATCATCAGCAAAAATAATAATCCCTGCCGGTTCGCCTGCATAAGTGTTATCCGGGGTTTGTGAACCGTGATGGGCAATAGTAAATTTAACCCTTCCAAAATCAAAATTATAACCTCCGCCAATGTGCATGTTGTGCGCTTCGAATCCTTTCGATTTACAATATTCAGCAAGTTCATTTACACATATAAAAGTTGATTTACATCTTTCTGCAATACTGAAGGCATCTCCAATATGATCGCCGTGTGCATGAGTAAGAATTATGTAATCTGCATTAACATCGTCTGCCTTAACCGGTGCAGTAGGGTTGCCGTTTAAAAAAGGATCGATAAGAATTTTTTTACCATTAGCCGTTGTTAGCTGAAAAGCTGAATGTGAAAAATATTTTAACTTCATAATATCCTCATTGATTTTATGATACTAACTTATGAAAGTTCTTTAACTTTTTACTGTGTAAAAATTTCATTAATTCTAGCTTGAGTTCTTCTTCAAGTTTTTTTCGTTTCTTTTCAACTTTTTGGAGTACTGTTTTATTTACCCTTGCTTTTTCGTTTTTTATTAATGAATTAATATTCTCTTTAAAAACATCAAGATCACGGACAGCACCTGAAAGATCCTGCAGTTCCTGCACCGCGATATAAATACCCAAAAACTGTTTCCTGTTAAAGCAGGAGATAAAAAGTTCCATATTGTATCTAACTCTTCTAAGCGAAATCCGAACGTCGTGCAAATTTTCAACATCCATTTTATGAAAATATTTTTCTATAGTATCCAGGAGATGAGTTAACCTTGTTCTAATAATTAATTTAGCAGCAGTAGAAATCCTGCTTCCTTTTTTAATTTCTTTTATTTCCCATTTCTTATGTTTAGCCATCCTGAATAAATATGATTAATAGAACAAAACTTTTATGAATCCAAAAATAGCTTTTACAGGATTCACCTTGCTCTTTTCATTTCCATAAATTGTCGGTACTTCAACAAAACCAATCTTAAATCCTGCCCTAGCTGCTAAAATAATAATTTCACTCTCTGCTTCATAACCATTACTTTGTGTTTGCACTTTCTGTAATACTTCCACACTTAAAGCCCTGAATCCGCATTGACTATCAATAATTTTCATCCCGGTTTTTTTGCTGAGTAAAAAGGAAGTAAGCTTATTACTCATTACACGTTGAAAAGGCATTCCTGAAAGATCTTTAAGCCTGTTACCCAGCACTAAATCAAAATTATCGAGACCTGATAGAAGAGCAGGAATCGATGCAGGATTGTGCTGAAGATCCGCATCGAGGGTAATGACTGCATCACATCCAAGTTCAACTGCTTTAGTAAATCCTTTTCTTAGCGCAAAACCTTTTCCCCTGTTCTCTGGTTCATTTAGAACAATTACATTTTCATTTATAAATATCTTCGAAACTGAATCGTCAGTAGAGCCATCGTTAACTGCAATAACAAGTTCTACATTACGCAGCGTATCTTCTATAACTTTCTTTATTGTTGTGCTTTCATTATAGAAAGGTATTACAGCACAAGTTTTTATTTTTTCTCTCCTCTAACCTGCTCAAATAATGTTTTCCACCCTTTTGCAGTAGGCGCACGGAATGCTTTTTCCAGTTTTTTCTTCAGAGAATCTTTAGATAAACCTGTTGTTAAGGTTCCGTTCTCAGCAACAGAAATAGTACCGGTTTCTTCAGAAACAATTACACTTATCACGTCTGCCTGTTCACTAATACCAAGCCCTGCACGGTGACGCATTCCAAGAGTTTCTCCATTGATTTTTGTCGTTTGCGATAATGGCAGCGTACACCTTGCAGCTTCAATCAAATTTCCTTCAATTATAACCGCACCATCGTGCAGTGGAGATCTTGGAAAAAATATTGAAGTAAGGAGACCACTGCTCAATCTTGCATTTAGAGGTTCACCGGTTTCGGTAAAACCCCTTATGCCGGTAGCTCTAACAAGAATTATTAATGCACCATGCTGCTGCTGCGATAGATCGAAAGCAGATTCAGCTACAATTTCTGCGGAATCGGGAACATCGGATTTAATAAACATTTTGAAGAATGGATTTCGTGCAACCATTACCAGCAGTCTTCTTATTTCGGGTTGGAATAATATTACAAATGCAATTACCCAAACATCTGTAATTAAACGTAATAACCAGCTTACAGCCCGTAAGTTTGTTGCTTGTGCAATAAAATAAAAAACAAGAATTATTATCAATCCTAAAAATATTTGAGCTGCAATTGTTCCCCTTAAAAGTGTATAAAGTTTATAAACAATAAATGATACGATCAGAACATCAATCAAATCACTGAAGTTTATAGTTAAAAATCCTATTTTGAATAATTCGAACATTAAGATTGAAAATTATTCTGATTCATTAATTTGCACGATTGAACACCCAATTTTACATTATGAGTTCTGATAATTTTTGCGCCCCGGGAAATAGCTAAAGTATTAAGAGCCATCGTTGCTTCATCTCTTTTATCAACTTCCAGATCAAGTATTTTTCCAATAAACGACTTTCTGGAGAATCCGATCATAATAGGATAAGAAAGAGATTTGAAATCTTTAAGTCTTTGGATTAATTTAACATTATCCTCTACCCTCTTACCAAATCCGATACCCGGATCTATAAAAATTTTTTCTATACCGTTTTCAGCAGCGAATGAACTTCTTTCAGCCAAAAAATCATACACTTCTTCAATTACATTCTTATAATACGGATTTTCCTGCATATTTTTTGGTTTTCCTTTCATATGCATTAAAGCAATGGCAGAATTAAATTGTTTAATAACATTTACCATTTCCGGATCAAAACGTAATGCGCTTATATCATTTATCATGGCAGCACCGGCATTTAATACTTCGAGAGCAACTTTGCTTTTTGTTGTGTCCACCGATAATACAGATTCCGGTCGCTTGTTAAGAATTTCCTTTACAACCGGTATCACTCTCTCAAGCTCTTCATTTTCCCCCACCTGATCAGAACCCGGACGTGATGACTCGCCACCAATATCAATAATATCTGCTCCTTCATCAAGCATTTCCAAAGCGTATTTAACAGCACTATTTCTTGTATTATAAATTCCTCCGTCTGAAAAAGAATCGGGAGTAACATTTAAAATACCCATAGTATAAACTCGGTTAAATGGAAAGAGTTTATTGCCTATTTTATAAGAGGTTAAATTAAGTTTTTTCAAGTTATTTACAATACTAATTTTCTCACTCCGGCTTTTATTCTTCTGTTATACGAAAACTAAACCAATTAAGTTATAAAAAAAGACGACCTTTGCCGTCTTCTGGTTAACATATCTTCAATTAAATTAGCTGATAAATTTCCAATAAACGGATCACTTAATCAAATTTTTTAATTCAGTGGCAGCTGCGGAAATATTATCAGCACTAAATATTGCTGAGCCGGCAACGAATACATCTACCCCTGCATCGTGCGCTGATTTAATAGTATTAACATTTACTCCGCCATCAATTTCAATTAGAAAATCTGCATCCATATCATTCCTTAATTTAACCGCTTCCTTTATGCGACTTATGGAATTTGCTATAAATTTTTGACCACCAAAACCGGGATTAACCGTCATCAATAAAAGAAGATCGATATATTCTGCAATATCCTTAACGGAACTTACAGCCGTAGCAGGATTAACCACTACCCCTGCTTTTGCTCCAAGTTCTTTTATTCGTGCTACAGTTCTGTTTAGATGAGCAACTTCTTCAACATGGACTGAAACATAATCAGCTCCTGCGTTTATAAAATCCTCTAAATACTTATCCGGATTCTTTATCATTAAATGAACATCAATGGGAAGTTTAGTTACTCTTCTTGCTGCTTCAATAATAATGGGACCAATTGTAATATTGGGTACAAAATGTCCGTCCATCACATCGCAATGAATCCAATCTGCTCCGCCCATTTCAACTAACCTAACCTGTTGGGCAAGGTTTGAAAAATCTGCTGAAAGAATTGAAGGTGCAAGTAAGCCCACTTTAATCTGTTCCTTCCGAAGGATTGCTAGAATTTTTAGAAATTGTTACAAAAAGATCAACCTCGTCACCGGGATTCAACTTATTTCCGCTGCTTGGATATTGATCCAGCACAGTGTTTGGAAGTAAAGTTGCTGATGCCTGGTAATTTATTTTTCCAACAATAAGATCGTTTTCACTCAAGATTAGCTGTGCTTCAGAAAGCGATTTACCAATTAGATCCGGAACTAAAACAGATCCTCCGCCTCTTCCGGCACTAACGGTTATACTTACAATTTCTCCCTGCAGCAGCCGGGTTCCTGCAACATATTCCTGGTCGAAGATCATATCTTCCGGCTTGCTCGATGGGATTCTATTCACCCTGCCAAGTTTAAGCCCAATTCTTTCTAAAGCAAATTTAGCATCCAAAATGGATTTACCTTTTAGCATAGGAACATATACAATTTTCTCTCCGCCGCTTACAAAAAGGAAAATGCGCCTTCCTTCTTTAACTACGTCGCCTGCTTTAGGACGCTGCAAAAAAACAGTATTTTTTGGGTATTCCAGCCCATAGGAAGTATCGCCTATTGCAGTTTCAAATCCCTGGTTTTCCAGCATTTCAATCGCTTCCTGGTCATTCATACCAACTACATTGGGGATTGTAGTTTCGGGCGAACTTACATACCAGGGAATTATTAAATTATCCAGTAAGATGATGACGAAAATAAATCCTATTAGAATAATGATTGTTTTTCGAACGAAAGGTTTTCCTAATAATTTTTTCATCAATCAAATATATCAATTGCCTTTTTCTTAAACAATTTGATTTAATTTTGAAAATGCTGGTATCAGCCATCTTTGGATGAATTAATTATTATGAAAAAATAAGGAATTACTCTATATTTGTCGAATTAAGAACCACAAGAATAATTATAGAAATTTATTTCGTTTGCAAAATTTTCATTCCTTTAAAATTTCAATCAATCATCATATAAATTATTTAAAGAGGTTTACTGATGTTTAAACAACATCCCAGGGGTTTGCCCGTTCTATTTTTTAGCGAAATGTGGGAACGATTCTGTTACTACGGCATGAGAGTTCTTCTAATTCTTTATTTGACCAAATCCCTTATAAAGGGAGATATTGAAGCATTTGCCATCTACGGTGCTTATACTGCTCTTGTTTATGCCGCACCCGTACTTGGTGGTAAAATAGCTGATAAAATTATCGGTTATAAAAACGCTGTAATACTTGGCGGAATTTTAATGGCTATCGGTGAGTTCTTAATACTCGGCGGAACCGAAACCTGGTTGTACGTTGGTATGGGCGCCATTATAGTTGGTAATGGTTATTTCAAAGCTAATATATCCAGCATAGTTGGTAAACTTTATACGGATGATGAGCCATCAAAAAGGGATGCCGGATTTACCATATTTTATATAGGAATTAATATTGGAGCACTTCTTTCTACTTTAATCTGTGCAGAAGTTGGAGAGAAGTTTGGTTTCCAATATGGATTTGCTCTTGCCGGTTTGGGAATGATTATAGGCGTAATAACCTTTGTATTTGGGCGGGATAAATTTAAAGAACATGCTGCACCGCCTGATCCTGAAAAATTAAATTCACGATGGATTGGTCCTTTAACCAGGTTCCATGTAACAATATTGGGTTCAATCGCAGTAATTCCTATCCTCTATCTTTTAATAATCAATAACGAACTTGTTGGATACCTGCTTATTGCTACTGCGGTATATGTTGTTTACAATCTTTTATCGGAAGGAATTAAAGAAGGAAAAGTATTGCGGGATAGAATGCTCGTAA
>JAZGGS010000477.1:0-6162 GCA_036480595.1 Ignavibacteriaceae bacterium | reverse complement strand
TAACGAGTGGTGTGTATTTTTATAAATTGAGCGCAGGTTCTTTTTTAAGTACGAAGAAAATGTTACTGCTCAAATAGTACATTTGTAAACTGCCATCTTAAAAGGTGGCAGTTTTTCTATTCTCGGTCATATTTTGCCGGAATTATAATAATTTTCATTTTTAATGCTATTAAAGATGAATTCAATTAAAAAAATAAACGAAAGAAAGTGGGAAACACACTTTGCAACTCTTGAATTGGATGATAATAATATTATCCATGTAAAGGGTAAAGAGGGTGTAGATGTTACAAAAAAAGATTTTGAATTACTTAGTAACTGGTTTGAAAAGCTTAATCTTGAAAAACAAATAATATTTGCAGACCGCTCACAAAGCTATTCCCACACATTTGAAGCACAAAAATTTATAATGAGAGAGGGGATAACCGCCCTGGCTATGTACGTAACCACGCCAGTCAGTGAAGAACTTGCGCTGCTTTCAAAAGATGTATATCTGAAAAATTTTCCGGTAAAAGTATTTACTGATAAAAAAGAAGCACTCAATTGGCTTAAAACATTTCTTTAGTTAGTTAAAAAATGAATACAACTTTACTACTAATCGGATCAATATTAATTATCATTTGGGGACTGGCTCATCTTTTCCCAACACAAAAAATTGTTGATGGATTTGGTGATATCTCAAAGGATAACAAGCAAATTATTCTAATGGAATGGGTAGCCGAAGGCTTATTTTTATGCTTTCTAGGAATGCTCGTCTTGTGGGTAACCATCTTTATTGGGACTGCAACTCCTACAACAATTTTTGTTATTAGGGCAAGTGCAACTATGCTTATCCTCCTTGCAATAGTATCATTCTTTACTATCTTCCACACCAGTATCATCTGGAATAAACTCTGTGGCTTTGTAAAATCTACTGTTGCAATACTTTTCTTGCTGGGAACAATTTTGTAAACCTGTAAATAGAACAAATATTATTCCTTGATTCTCCATTTCTAAAAAAGTAGGTTTCAGTGAAGCTTAACATTTTATGGGCGACTATAGCAAACCAATCGGCTCAAAGCAAAATTATACTGGTTCGGCTTATTCATCAGTTTTTGGATTTATTTTTTAATTTACAAGGAAGAAAGTATAAATGAAAAAGATTATAACTGTAAGCATTTTTCTGATTTTTATATTTTTTATTATTTCCTGCGGAGGGAAGGAATATACCGAAGAAGGAATAAAAGAAATTGTTGAAGAAATTAAGGTGAAGCTTGAAAAAGCTGTTGGAGAAGAGTTTATCTGGGGTTCCCCTAAAGCTTATTCAAATTTCAGGGCTTACTTTTCCGGTGATGAATTGATTTTCATTAATGAATCCTACACCTACAGAAAACCTGCTGAATCTTTTAACCGTTATTATTTTAAAGATGGAAACATGCTTCATCTTATAAACAAAAAATTAGAATACATAAGGAACAATGAAAGCGGTAAAGGGAAGAAAGTGATGACCACAATTGAGTTTTATTCAGACCCGGATGAAGATATTTTGTATTATGATAAAATAGTTAATACAAAAAGAACGACTCTTGGTGATAAGGAAGTGGAAGAGATATTCAGGCACGTTGATGAATTAAAAGAAATAGTAAATAAGAGGGAAAAAAGTAAATGATTTTCAACCGGGCATATGGTAAAAAAATCATTCCTATCTTCCGCTAAGATAATACCTGATGCCAAAAGTGTAATTCATCACATTCAGTGCATTGGAACGGTAAAGCGCATCGCTCTCGGCATAATTATATTGTGCTTCAAAAAATGTTGTAAAGTCACTATCCTCCCATGCTTTTTCAACAATGATCCCGCCAAAAGCTCCCCAGATGTTTTCGTTGTCGATGCTTGATATAACCTGCCCTGTGCGGAGTTTTGCCTCCTGGTTAAGAACCATAAAAGTTAGTCCGCCGTTCAATCCTAAACCAAACTCTTCATTAATGCGAAAATTATAGAGCAGTCCGCCGTTTACTAAAAGCTGTGTAAAAGAAGAATTGACCTGTACAAATTCTTCCGGTAATGATAAACTGCTATTTAAATAAGCAGTATTATAAAACGATTGAAAATTAGATTGTGATGTATAAGAAGAACGGGTGTAAAGGTAGAGATTTTTTATAATCGGAATTCCAAAACTGCCGCCAAAAGTCAGTGACATAGGGTTTTGCTCGCCGTTACCGGAAAGACTGACTTTTGCAGTGCCTACCATTCCGGATATAAATGCAGAACCGGGCTCAATCCTGCTTTGCGGGAATACGTTCACAATCGAAAAGAATGTGAATACAAAAAGGATAGGAAATATTTTCTTCATAATTTTTTACCTCTTTACTTGCATAAAGTAGTCAATTCAATATATTTTGTCAAATCAATTTTAAAGTGTGCTTATAAAAATTTCTTATGTTCTTTTTATTTAATATGTACTGCATTAAATTGTGCTCAATTTATTGGCAAACTATTTCCACTCATCAATAATTAACTAATTAAAAATAGACATAGTAAATTATGGTATCTGATCGTGTTAACAGGATAGGCGTTTCTGCAACAATGCTTATTGCCGCCGAAGCAAAAAAGTTGAAAGCAGATGGAGTTGATGTTATAAACTTGAGTATGGGTGAACCGGACTTTCCCACCCCGCATAATATTAAAGAAGCCGGTAAAACAGGTATTGATGAAAACCATACGAGGTACACTATAAATGCCGGAACAATTGAGCTTAGAACCGCAATAGCTGCAAAACTGAAAAGAGATAATAATCTTGATTATAAATTGAACGAAATTATCGTTTCCAACGGAGCCAAGCAGTCTGTGTATAATGCTGTAATGGCAACGGTAAACCCGGGTGATGAAGTAATTATCCCGGCGCCTTACTGGGTTTCGTATCCCTCGATGGTAAGCCTGGCACAGGGAGAAGCAGTTGTTATACAGACGGAGGAGGAGAATAGTTTTAAAATAACTCCACGTCAACTGCGTGAAGCCATTACACCAAAAACAAAAGCACTCATTCTTTGTAATCCTTCAAATCCTACCGGTTCTGCTTACAGCAAAGAAGAACTTTTAGCAATATCTGAAATAGCAGAAAAAGAAAAGTTCTATATTATTTCTGATGAGATTTATGAGAAGATAGTTTATGATGATTTTGAATTTTTCAGCTTTGTAACAATAGCACCACAATTAAGAGATAGAATAATTTTAGTAAACGGTATTTCGAAAGCCTACTCAATGACTGGCTGGAGGATTGGTTATGCTGCCGCTAACGAACAGGTAATTGGCGGGATGAACAAGATACAAAGCCACAGTACATCAAATGCAAGTTCGGTTTCGCAGGTAGCAGCAGTTGAAGCATTAACCGGACCGCAGTTTGTGATAAAGGAAATGCTCGATGAGTTCAAACTGCGGCGCGAATTCCTTTACAATGAATTACTTTCAAATGAAGGAATAACCTGTTACAAACCGGAAGGCGCATTTTATTTATTCCCTAATATCTCATCGTACCTGCACAAGCATAAAAAAGTGCTGCAGGTAGAAAACTCGTTCGATTTTGCAATGCACCTGCTTTACGAAGCACATATTGCTGTTGTGCCGGGAAGCGCATTTGGTGCGGAAGGTCATCTGCGCATTTCTTATGCAACTCATATGGAACATCTGAAAGAAGCGTCGCTACGACTGAAGAAAGCGCTGGCAAAATTAAGATAGGTTATTTGGAAATATAAAGCTCAAGCGATTTGGAAATCTTATTAACGGGCATTTTCATACCAGTCCACAACTCAAATGACTTTGCTGCCTGGGAAACCAGCATCTTTAATCCACCCAAAGTTGTAGCCCCCTGTGCTTCAGCGAGCCTTAAGAATTTTGTTTTAGGAGGATTATAGACAAGGTCAAAAACTATCTGCGAAGAACTAAATGATTCTTTAAGATCTGTTATTGTGTCATCCATTTCCGGATACATTCCAATTGAGGTAGCATTAATGATCAACCTGGAACTTTGGAGCGTTTCAACTATATCCGGCGGAAACAGATCCATTGTTTTAAAACCATCGTATCTCATCTTTGTAGAAAAGTAGTTTTGTATTGAATCCGCTCGTTGAACAGTTCTGTTTATTAAGTTTATTTGCTCCGGTTTAAAGTGACGGATAAGAGCATAAATTGCTGCACGTGCACCGCCGCCTGCTCCTAAAACACTAACAGTCGATCCGGTTATTTGCTCTTTGAATGGTGCCAGGGTTTCTATAATTCCTATAGCATCGGTATTGTAACCAATCAATTTCCCCTGGTCGTTAACAATTGTATTAACCGCACCAATTGTTGCTGCCTCTTCGGATAGTTCATCCAGATGCTGAATTATTTTTTCCTTATGAGGAAGGGTTACGTTCAGTCCTTTCATACCAAGTGCAAGAACACCGTTAAGTGCACTAATAAGATTTGCAGGGGGAACATCAAAAGCAAGGTAGATGTAATCCATCTTCTCAAATTCAAAAGCTACATTCTGCACAAAAGGTGAATAAGAGTGCTTTATAGGATGACCCAATAATCCTATTATTTTAGTATTTGCATAAAACGAATCTTTCATAACCTACACACTAATTAATAACATATTTTGATGACAACCGCGTTATTATACAAGTGCCATTAAAAACTTTATTAGACAAATGAACTATACGATTAGTTTTCCCCTAACAGTTTTTTAAATAACCTGGATGATTTTACCTCAGGATATTCCCTGGCAAATTCTTTTTGAATGCCCGGATCGAGTTCGAACGCTATTTTCAAACATTTTATAGCTTCTTCTGTTCTGCTAAGAATAAAATTGATTTTTGCCTTACCATATACTGCATTAGCATCATCCGGTTTAATCCTGCAGCACTGATCAAAAGCATCCAGCGCATTAAGCCAGTCACCTAATTCTATGTATGTTTCAGCCAGTGTGTACCATACATCGTAATTTTGCGGCTGAATTTTTACAGCATGAAGATAGCTGTTTACCGATTTTTTTAATTGCCCTAACGAATATTCCAGGTCTGCTTTAGCATACCAGGCTTCTGCATTATCCTGGGAAAGTGAAATAGCAGTATTAAAATCTTTTAAAGCAAGCTGGTATTTTCCCAATACATCGTAGCAATATCCCCTGGTAAGATAAGCTTCGTAATATTCATCATTAATTTTTACAGCTTCGTTGTAATATTTTATTGCATGAACAGTATCACCAAGTTCTTCGTAAAGGTTCCCTATATTAAAACAGGTTGCTTCATCGTTGTTATCCAGCTGATAAGCTTTTTTAAAACTATCCAGCGCTTCTTTAAACCTTCCTAACTCTGCAAGCACATTCCCTTTATTAAACCATGCACTCGGAAAATCTTCTTTAAGTGCAACTGCAAGATCATAACTGTTTATCGCTTGCTCCAGCCGGTTTAATTTTACAAGAATGATCGCATGGTTATACCAGCCGCTTGCATTATAAGGATCGAGTTCCAGAAACTTGTCGTAAGCTTTTAATGCTTTTGGATGTTCTTCCAGGTTCTCGTAACAAAATCCAAGTTCATAGTAAGCTTCTGCATAACCCGGATCAATTATAGAAACCTTTTCAAAATATTTTATTGCTTCGCGGAATCCATCCTGCCGCTGATGCAGTATTCCCAAACTGTACAATGCATCTTCATGATTCGGATCAATTAAAAGTGCATCTTCCAGCGATTCCTGCGCACTGCTGAATAAACCAATATTTTCTTCAGTCACAGACCTATCAACAAATGCATCTACATCGCCGGGATTTAGTGATAGCGCTTTATCGTAACATACAATCGCCTCTTCGAACCTGAAGAGCCCATTAAGGAATAATCCTTTCTTAATCCAGTACTCAGAGTTATAAGGGGCAACTTCAATTAAGCATTCGGTAAGGAATAATCCCTCATAATATAAATCATTATCAAGGCAATCGTGTATTACATCTTCAACAAGGTCCTGGGCACTGTACAAATCGCCTGCTTTAATAATATCTTTACATTCGTTTATTCTATCCCTTAGGTTATTCTTTTCGGAGTTTCGGGATTGAAAATTTTCAAAATCTGAATCTAATCTTGCCATCATTAAATCTTTAATTATATAATTACTGCACAAAAAATGTATTACTATTAAAATCTAAATGCAAGG